>JASFLG010000339.1:0-5297 GCA_050118205.1 Pseudomonadales bacterium | reverse complement strand
AGATGTAAACCAGAACCTGGGACAGGGTCATGGGGGGTTCGGTCACCGCGGACGCGTAAAACGCGACGAACACCATCACCTTGATGAAACCCCAGAAAAGCTGCGTCCCGACGCCGGCCAGCGCGGCTACGCGGTACTGCAGCAGCATCTTGCAGCGGACGGCGACGATGGCCAGGTAGGCCCGGAGGGCGCCGTGATCAGCCATCGGACACCGCGGCCGGCGTGGCTCCGAGCGCCGCCTCGCGCTGGTAGAGCTCGGCCACGGTTTCCTCGATGGGCGGATGGGTCACCATCAGATCGTGAATGCGGTACCTGGCGGTTATCTCGGCCACGAAGTCCCCGACCCGGCCAGGCACCTCGAAGGTGACCCGTTCTCCGCTCTGCTGGATCACAAGCGACGCAACGGCCGGCTCGAGGGTCGGGATGCCCCGGAAGTCGACGACCACGCGTCGGCGGTCGCTGCGCAGATCGCCGACCGTGCCGTCCAACAGCACGCTGCCATGATTGATGAGCATCACCCGCGAGCAGAGCGCCTCCACGTCGTCCATGTCGTGGGTGGTCAGCAGCACGGTCGTGCCCCGCTCGGCATTCTGACCCCTGATGAACTCGCGCATGGCAAGCTTGGAGACCGCATCGAGCCCGATGGTCGGCTCGTCCAGAAAGAGGATGTCCGGCTCGTGCAGAAGCGAGGCGGCCAGGTCACAGCGCATGCGTTGCCCGAGGCTGAGCTGCCGGACGGGCACGTCGAGCAGGCGTTCGAGGTCGAGCATCCCGACGAGCTCGTCGCGAGTACGGCGGTAGGCCGCCTCAGGCACCCGGTAGATGTCACGCAGCAGCTCGAACGATTCGATCACCGGCAGATCCCACCAGAGCTGAGTGCGCTGGCCGAACACGACGCCGATGCGCGCGACGTGCGCCACCCGATCCTGCCACGGCACCCGCCCGGCAACGCGGCAGGTGCCGCCGGACGGAACCAGGATGCCGGAGAGGATCTTGATGGTGGTGGACTTACCGGCCCCGTTCGGTCCGATGTACCCGACGAGCTCGCCGCGCGCGATCTCGAAGCTCACATCCTGCAGGGCGGCCACGGATCTGTAGCGCCGGCGGGCAAGGCTCTTCAGGGCGCCGAGGAGACCCGCCTCGCGCTCGGCGATCCGGAACCGTTTCTCCAGATCCTTGACGACGATCAGAGGCTCAGGCATGCCGGGCTCAGCGAGCGGGACGGCCGCGCATTCTAAGTGAGACCACGGTGGGCTCTCAAGAACGAGCGGCCGCCGGCATCGCCAGGAACCAGAGCGCTACCAGGCTCATGGCCACCAGCAGCAGGATCCCGTTCATCACGAAGGCGACCTCGTCTCGTACAACCAGCCGCCGGCGGGTGGACCCAGGGCCCCGCCGGTCGCCGCAGCCGCCTCCTTGTAGCCCATCACCCTGCCGCGAAAGCCGTCCGGCGACAGGTCACCCACCAGGGCGTCCTCCGCAGGCAGGGACAGGGAACGGCCCACCGCCGACGCGGTGTAGGCCACCGCCACCCAGACGATGGCGCCAAGCCAGGGCAGGTTCAGCGAGACCGCCGCTGCGACCGCGAAGCCGAGTATCAGTAGCCGCGCCCTGCCGTAGCGGTCGACGAGCCGCCCCGTATAGTTGGGCCGTACCGCGAAAACCACGCCTGCGGGAAAGAAGGCGAAAGCGACGCCCGGGCCGCACGGTTTCCCGCACCCCGACCAGGCTCGCGACGAGACCGAGGGCGGCGGCGACCGCGTAACCAAGGAACGCGAGCCGCCACGCTTCGAGCAAGGCGAACCCGACAGCGCGCCGAGCATTGCGCCCTGAACGGACGTCCTGGTGAGACGACCCATGAATCCACCCCGGTCCGCGACCGTCGTCAGGTCGACGATGATGGTCCTGGCCGAGACCCACATGAGCGAGGCGCCAATGCCCTGCAGCCCCTCGCCAGGAAGAAGTCGGGAATCGTATCCGCGCCGCTGAACGTCCAGATGGCGGACGTGTAGAAGACGAAGGCGCCGCTGAAGAACCAGCGACGGCCGAAACGGTCCAGAGCCCATCCCACCACCGGCCGGAAGACGAGCATGCTCGCGATGAACGCCGTGTACATGCCGCCGATGGCGATCGCGTCGGCACCAAGGCGCCGGGTGTCGACCGGCAGCAGAAAGTTCAGGAATACGAAGGCAACCGAGCCTAGAAACACGCTCCGGTAAACCGGTCCCGGCCCGGCCGGTCGGGGCGGGGATGGCCCCTCGGTCAGCCGACCTTCTCCCGGAGATCCGGCAGCACGTATCCCTTGGCTTCCAGGTCCGCACGCACCACCTTCTTGTCCATCTTTCCGGTGGAGGTCAGCGGGATGCTGTCCACGAACAGGACGTCGTCCGGCAATTGCCACTTGGCAAACTTGGTCGCGCAGTGCTCGAGAATCGCTTCCTTGGTCACGTTGGCGCCGTCGGCAAGCACGCAGAGCACCACGGGACGCTCGTCCCAGCGCGGATGCGGCTGTGCGACCACGCAGGCCTGAGCGACACCGTTCAGCGCCACCACGTGGTTCTCCAGATCCACCGAGGAGATCCACTCGCCGCCGCTCTTCACCAGGTCCTTCGAGCGGTCGCTGATGATCAGGTATTCCTCCGGATCGATCTTGCCCACGTCGCCGGTGATCAGCCAGCCGTCGTGGAACTTCTCAGGCTGCGGATTGTTGTAGTACTCCGAGCAGATCCAGGGACCGCGGATGAGAATCTCGCCGACGGATTCGCCATCGTGCGGCACCCTGTTGAAGGACTCGTCGAAGATCTCCACCTCGATTCCCGGCATCACCTGTCCGGCCTTCGCTACGTTCGCGAACTTCTCGTCTTCGGACAGATCGATCTGAGACCGCTTCGCCACGCGGCGGGACAGCGTCGCCAGCGGCGAGGTCTCGGTCATGCCCCAGCCCTGGATCATCTCCACGCCCAGGGTGTCCCAGTACCAGCGGATCAGCGACGGTGGCGGCGCCGAGCCGCCGCAGGTCAGCCGTCCGAGCCTGGACAGGTCGTACTTGCCCGGGTTCGCTTCGTACAGGCCCTTCAGTCCCTGCCAGATGGTCGGCACGCCCGCGGAAATGGTCACGCCCTCCGCCGCCATCAGCTCCGCGAGCCGCGCCGGATCCATGAACCGGTGCGGCATCACCTGCTTGCAGCCGAGCATGAGCGCCGCCCAGGGCAGCCCCCAGCCCATGGCATGGAACATGGGCACGATGCCGCAGAGCGTATCCGTGGCGGAAAGCGCGATGCTGTCCGTCATGCAGATGGTGATGGTGTGCAGGTACTGAGAGCGGTGCTCGTACTCCACGCCCTTCGGGTTGCCCGTGGTGCCGCTCGTGTAGCAAAGGCCCAGCGGGGAGTTCTCGTCGATCACCGGCCAGTCGTAGCGGGTCGGCTTGCCGGCGATGAACTCCTCGTAGTCGACGGGGTTCGGCAGCTCCGTATCCCAGTTCTCGAAGCCTTCCTCCGCCGCCACGATGATCCGTTCCACGCTGGGCATCCGCCCTTTGAGCTTCTCGAGCAGCGGCAGGGCATCGGCGTCGGCGATGATCACCTTGTCCTGGGCGTGTCCGATGATGTACTCCAGATCGGTATCCGACAGCCGGATGTTCAGCGTGTGCAGTACCGCGCCCATCCCCGCGCAGGCATGATAGGCCTCGAGGTGTCTGGAGCCGTTCCACATGAAGCTGCCGACCCGGTCGCCGATGGTCACACCCGCATCCTTGAGCGCGTGCGCCAGCTGGTGGGCACGATCCCGGGTCTCCCGGTAGGTCTGCCGCCGCACGCCGTTCTCGGTGGCGGTGACGATTTCCTCGTCGGGGGCGACCTTGGCGCCGCGATCCAGAATATTCGACATCAACAGCGGCGTGTGCTGCATGGCCATGACGGTGAGCTCCCTGGCAAGAAAAACGACCGGTAAGTGTACACCGAGCCCTCGCCGCAGCGCCTCCCCCGGAAGGATCAGGCGGCGGAGAACACCAGATCGTCGCGAAGGCGGTCACGCAGGGTGCGGAGCTCCCGATCCTTGCGCGCGCCATCCCAGCCGAGCAGCTCGGCCATGATCTCCAGAGCACCCAGGGCCACTGCCTGCGACTCGCCGGGCCTGAACCAGGGCACACGCAGACGCCGGTAGACCGTATCCTCGAGCGTGCGCGCACTCTCCTCGCGCACTGCCCAGCGCACCTCCTCACCGAACACACCGCCTGCGATCTGCTGCGGGGCGCTCCCGAGTACCTGGTTCACCTCGCCGCCATACAGACGGACCAGTCGCAGCGCGACGCGGTCGCTCTGCCGGTAGCGCAGGGCGGTTTCCCGTACCAGCGCCTCCACGTCCGCCACATCGCCTCCCGGCAGCGGCGCGAGCGGGTCGGCGAGCGTCACGTCTCTCGCCAGCCGCCGGCCGACCCGCTTCAGCACGTCTTCGGCCATTTTCCGGTAGCCGGTCAGCTTGCCGCCGGCGATGGACAGGAAGCGATCGGGTCCCTCCCAGATCTCGTCGCGCCGGGACATCTCCTTCGGCGCCTTGCCCTTCTGAAACACCAGGGGCCGGAGTCCCGCCCAGCTGCCGACGACGTCCCGCGCCGTCAGGCCCGCGTTACCGAAATGGTCGTTGACGGGGGCGAGCAGGTACGCGACATCGGCAGCGGTCACCTCCGGCCAGTAGCCCGGACCGCCCTGGACGCTGGTATCCGTGGTGCCCACATACACGACCTGGCCGCGCGGGATCGCAAAAACCGGGCGGCCGTCCGCCGCTGTCATCATCACCATGTTGTTCAGGGGCAGCCGCTCCCGCGATAGAGCGATGTGGACGCCTTTCGACAGGTGCAGCCGCGGCCGGCCGCC
Source organism: Pseudomonadales bacterium (assembly GCA_050118205.1). GTDB lineage: Bacteria > Pseudomonadota > Gammaproteobacteria > Pseudomonadales > Azotimanducaceae > SZUA-309. The sequence goes on along the minus strand of JASFLG010000339.1, from coordinate 423 downwards.
CGACGCTCCCGCGCCCAGCCCGAGCACGGACTCGACCCATGGGCCCGCCGCGTTCACCACCACCCTGGCCCGACCCTGAATCCGTTCGCCCGTCAGCATGTCCTGCAGGTCGAGCCGGACGTGCTCCGATTCCGCCTCGAACCCACTGAGTCGCGTGTGGTTGCAGGCGAGTGCGCCGGCGCGTGCGGCTGCGCGCAGGGTGGCGATCACCAGTCGCGCGTCGTCGGTGAGGTACTCCCGGTAGGTGCAGGCGCGGGGATACCGTTCGCGGTCGAGCAGAGGTTCCCGTCGCGCCAGGTCGGCACGGTCCCAGTTCTGGTGCCTGTCGGCGCGATCGACCGCGCCCAGCCACTCGTACAGCGTGATGCCGAGCCTGAGCTTCAGCATGGCCGCGGCGGACGACGCGGGCACCACCATCCACTG
>JASFLG010000338.1:0-5305 GCA_050118205.1 Pseudomonadales bacterium | reverse complement strand
GCGGACCTCGACTGAGCTCAGGCAAGCGTCCTGGTCAGGACGTCCGCGAGCTTCTCGAGCAGGGCCTCGCGGGGCGAGCTCTTGCGCCAGCACAGACCGATGTCCCGATGCGGCACGTCACCGCGGAACGGGATGTAGCGGATCCCTGCGGCCGGCTTGGCGGGTACCGCCAGCTCCGGCATGAGGGTGATGCCCACGTCGGCCATCACCATCTGCCGCAGGGTCTCGAGGCTCGTGGCCCGGAAGTTGGTGTTTTCCACCGCGTTGTGCGAGTTGCACACCTCGAGCGCCTGATCGCGCAGGCAGTGACCGTCCTCCAGCAGCAGCACCTGCTCGTCGTCCAGGTCGTCCACCGACACCTTCTTGCGACCTGCCAGGCGGTGGGTCCTGGAAACGGCCATGTAGAACGGCTCGGTGTAGAGCTTGCGCTCCACCACGTTCTCCTCGTCCGTGGGCAGCGCCAGAATCACCGCGTCCAGGTCCCCTTCGCGAAGCAGCCGCACGATCACGGCCGTCTGCCCTTCGGTGAGCTGGATCTTCAGGCTAGGCAGGCTCCGGCGGATGGGGCCGAGAATCTTCGGCAGCAGATAGGGCGCTACCGTCGGGATCACCCCCAGACGGAACTCACCGCCGAACGGGTCCGCGTGCTCCTCGGCGATCCGGGTGAGCTCGTTGGCCTCGCGCAGCACCCGCTGCGCCTGCGCCACGACCCGCTCTCCGACCGGCGTGAGCAGCACCTGCCGGTTGGTCCGCTCGATCAGCGTCACCCCGAGCTCTTCCTCCAGCTTCTTGAGCTGCGTGGAAAGGGTCGGCTGGCTCACGAAGCAGGCATCCGCCGCCCGGCCGAAGTGCCGGTGCTCGGCCACCGCCACCAGATACTTGAGATCCCGCAGATTCACCCGGCCGGCTCAGTGCCACGGCTCGACGATGATCTTGGCGTGCGCCTCCGGATTCTTGAGGTCTTTGAAGGCCTGGGCGACGCCGTCGATGCCGACGTGGCCGGTGATCAGCGGGCCCACGTCGATGCGTCCTTCGGCGATGTTGTGCAGGGTGCTCGCGAACTCCTCCGGCGTGTAGCCGAGGACGAACTGCAGATTCAGCTCCTTGGTGATCGCGAGCAGCGGGCGGATCGGATCGCTCTCCATGCACACTCCCACCACCACGAACCGGCAACCGCGCTCGGCGCCCACCATCATCTGATCGATCACCCCTGGCACCCCCACGCACTCGAAGTACAGACCCGCTGGCAGCAGCCGCTCGCCGGTCAGTGGGTTGACGGCGGCCCGCTCGCCCTGGGCGCTTGCTCTGGCCGCGTCACGCCAGGAGTCGTACGGCGAACGCTCGCCGGGGTCGACCACGATATCCGCACCCATGGTGGCGGCGAGCGCGCGACGGGCGGACGAGAAATCGGCAGCGACGATCGGTCCGGCCCCCTTGAGCTTGAGCGCTGCGATCACGGCCAGGCCCACCGGGCCGCAGCCGATGACCAGCGGCACGTCGTCCGGCGTGAGGCCCGCTTTCTCCACCGCGTGCAGCCCCACGGCCATCGGTTCGGTCAGCGCCGCATGATCGTCCGGCAACCCGTTGGGCACGGGGAGCAGCAGCGCCTCGGAGAGGAGCATCCGCTCCGCATAGCCACCCGGAACGTCATTCGAGTAGCCGACGGCGGTGGTGGCACCGTTCCGGAGCAGCACCGGCATGGCGCACACGCGGCTGCCGACGGGCAGTCGTCCGGCCGGCGCCGCACCCGGACCGTAATCCAGAATCTCACAGCAGAACTCGTGGCCCATCACCAGGTCGCGATGCCCGTCCAGATTGCCGCCCAGGCCGTCGCTGCCGGAGGCGGTGAACTGATCGAAATGCTCCAGCGCGTGCAGGTCGGACCCGCAGATACCACAGGCCAGGGTCTTGACCAGCACCTCGCCGGCGCGCGGCTCGGGAACGGTCATCTCATCGGAAACGATTCTTCTCTCCCGCATCAGGGCAGCACGCATGACGTCATCCTCTTACTTCTCCAGTGAACGCGCTGACGCTATCTTAGTTCACGGTCGCAGGCAAAAGACTTACTCCCCTTGCAGATCGACGTGCTCCACAGAAGTGACGATCTCGTGGTCGTCAACAAACCGGCTGACGTTTCCCTGCTCGCCGATCGCAGCGGTGCCGCCTGCCTGTGGGACGCGCTGCCGGAGCTGCTCGGCGCCAGGCCCTACCTGGTTCACCGCCTGGACAAACCCACCAGCGGCGTGCTGGCCGTCGCGCTGAACCCGGAAAGCCAGCGCCGGCTGACTCGCCTGTTTCAGAGCCGGGCGGTACGCAAGTATTACCTCGCCGGAGTGACCGGCCATCCGCTGCCGGCCGGACGCATCGATCTGCCGCTCAGAAAGGGGCGCAAGAGTCGCTATCGGGTTGCCGGCCCCCGGTCCGGGATCGTCGAGCACGACGGGCACTTCAGCCTCGCGCACCCGACCGGAGACGGACACCCGAGCCTCACCCGTTTCCGTCGGCTCGCCCAGTCACCGACACACGCCCTGCTTCTTCTCGCGCCGCGCACCGGCCGCACCCATCAGCTGCGCGTGCACCTGGCGTGGATCGGTCACCCGATTCTGGGGGACCGACTCTACGGCGCGCCCGGGGACCCGTCCCAGCAGGCGCCACGCCTCATGCTGCATGCGCACCGGCTGGTGCTGCCCGGCTTCGGCAGCTTCTCCGCACCGCTCGACATGGACCCGCGGACGTGGATGACCGCTGGTCCCATCTAGTGTCCTAGACGCGATTGCCGACGCGGCGGCCGAGCGCATAACCCGCAACCGTCAGCGCCGGATGGCGGGTGAGCGCGAAGGTGAGCGTCGCCACGCCGATGCCGGCCAGCCAGGATCTGAGCTGTGGGCTCTCCGACGCGCCGCGCACGGCCCGGTTCACCGTGTGCTCGCAGTTGTTGGTGAGCACGTTGTAGCGCTGACCGCCCTGTGGTCGGGATGCGGCCGCCAGCCGGCGCCGGCGCGGGCAGTCGGTCGGGCTGACGTGCAGTCGTCGGCCGGCCCTGAACTCGGCCTCGCTGACCACATGCTCGCCACGCAGCGGGCTGTTGTGCAGGATGTTGCCGTCGGCCAGCACCACACCCCGGTGCATGAACAGGCCCTTGCGTCGGGAGACCACGTCTCCAGGTCGGTATCTCATCAATGCTCGTCTCCCAGGCACCCGCGCGCTTACGATTCAGCGATCTCCGACCCGATTAGCAGGAATCGAGCCAGGCCGTAACTCCTTGATTCTACTGGATCTGTCCGGATGGCTGGAAAATCAGTTTCGCCACTCGTTGGCTGCCGGGACCAACATTTGGCGGTGGCACCGACCGTCAGTCGCTGCCGGTCAGCATGTAGTCGATGGCCGCGGCCAGGTCCGCGTCCGAGCACGTCGTGCACAGACCCATCGGCGGCATGCCGGGCGGAATACCTTCCTTCACCGACCGAAGCAGGGCGTCCCGCCCCTTGGCGATGCGCGGAGCCCAGGCGTCGGCGTCGCCCGGCACCGGCGCGCCGGCGACCCCGGCAGCATGACAGGAAAAGCAGGAGCGGTTGTAGATGGTTTCACCAGCCGCGTTCCCGCCGGCGTCGCCACCCCCATCGCTGCAACCCGCAATCCCACCGAGCCCGACGATGAGCAGAGCCATCACCTTGTGCACTTGTCGTTTCTCCTTTTTTCCACTGGTGTCCCGCTAAAGGTTCGTAAGGATCTCTGCCGCCTGCACGAGCGTCGCGTCATCCTTGGCAAAGCAGAAGCGGAGTACCTTGTGCCCCGGATCCTCGGCATAGAACGGCGAGACGGGAATGGAGGCGAGCTTGGCCTCACGGGTCAGCCGCATGGCGAGATCCATGTCGCGCTCGCTGCTCAAACGCGAGTAATCGAGCAGTTGAAAGTAGGTGCCTGCAGAGGGGATCAGATCGAAAGAGGACCCGGCCAGCAGGCGGCAGAACAGATCGCGCTTGCCCTGATAGAAGGCGCCCAGCGACAGGTGGTGCTCCGGGTGCTCGCTCAGGAAATCGGCCAGCGCGAGCTGCACCGGCGTGTTGGACGTGAACGTCACGTACTGATGAATGCGCCGGAACTCCTCGGTCAGCGCCGGCGGTGCAACGCAGTAACCGATCTTCCAGCCGGTGGTGTGATAGGTCTTTCCGAAGGAGCTGATCACGAAGCTCCTGGCATAGAGCGCCGGATACCGGGTCAGGCTCACGTGCTCGCGGCCATCGAAGATGATGTGCTCGTAAACCTCGTCCGCGACCACGTGGATCGGCCGGCCCGCCACCACCTCGGTGAGCGCCTCCACATCCCGGACACTCCAGACCGCACCGGTCGGATTGTGGGGGGAGTTGGTGATGATCAGACGCGTGCGCGGCGAGACCGCATCGCGGACGCGGTCCCAGTCGACGGCATAGTCCGGCGCGGTCATCGGCACGTGCACGGTGCGTCCACCCTGAAGACGCACCACCGGCTCGTAGCTGTCGTAGGCCGGGTCGAAAACGATCACCTCGTCACCCGGATTCACCACCGCCGCGATGGCGCAGAAGAGGGCCTCGGTGGCGCCGGAAGTGACGGTCACTTCCCGGTCCGGATCGACCGGATGCCCGTAAAGCGCGTGCACCTTGGCGGCAATGGCCGCCCGGAGCGAGGGTACCCCCATCATCGGGGCGTACTGGTTGTGACCTCCGTGCAGATAGAACGACACCCGCTCGAGCAGCGCCGCGGGACCGTCGAAATCCGGAAATCCCTGAGACAGGTTCAGCGCGCCCTCGCTGCGCGCGAGCTCGGACATCACCGTGAAGATGGTGGTGCCCACTTCGGGAAGCTTGCTGGTGAGGGTCGGCACGATCATGGGAGAGGCATTTTGACCAGAGTCTCCACCAAATCCAATATCAAAATATTTTGATATTCCGAGAAACCCTGGTAGCATGCGCCGTCACTGCCGAGCCCGGTTCCGATTCGTCATGACCACCCAGACCGCCGTCACCCCGCATCCGACCGAGCCGGCCGGACGGGACCTCGACGAGGTGGTCGCGCTGGGCAAGGCGGTGGGCGACCGGCTCCGCGCCGGCATCCTGCAGGTGCTGCACCAGGACTCCTATGCCGTCTCCGAGCTCTGCGAGCTGTTCGACGTGCCCCAGCCGGCGCTCAGCCACCACCTGAAGATTCTCCACCAGGCGGGACTCGTCGCCCGGCGCCGGGAAGGCAACAGCATCTTCTACCGACGCGCGGCGCTCGCGCACGACGCGCCTGCCGCCACGCTGCTCGAGGCGCTGGACGAGTCGCCGCG
>JASFLG010000337.1:0-5337 GCA_050118205.1 Pseudomonadales bacterium | reverse complement strand
CGCCGCGAGCTCGTCCACCGCCGACAGGTACCAGCGTGCGAGCGTCGACTCGTGCTGCATCAGCGACTCGATCTTCTGCACGAAGCGGGCTGCACCCGCCTGATTGAAACGGATCATGCCGATGGATTCGTGAGTCACGTGATCGGCCTGCAGCTTCTTACCGACCCGCTTCAGCTCCTGGCCGGCGGTGATCACCTTCATGTCGTCCGCGTCGTAGGAAGGCTTGGTGTTGGTCACCAGCGTGATCGGGTATTTGTCGTCTGCGGCCAGCAGGCGCCGGAACACTTCCGGCTCGAACATGGTATCGCCGTTGATGATCACGAACGGCTCGTTCATCTCGTGACGGACGATCCAGCAGGTGCCCAGGTTGTCGCAGTTCGCGTAGAACGGGTTGTAGGAGGTACGTACGGGCATGCCGCCCTGCTCGTTGTGGGCATCCACCACCGCCTGAATCTTCTCTGCGTGGAACCCGGTGGCCACCACCACCTCCGTCGCGCCCGCCTCCTCCAGAGCGGCCAGCTGCCACCCGAGCGCCGACCTGTCGCCGACGGCCAGAACGCTCTTCGGGGTTTCTTCGGTGAGGGGCAGCAGGCGCCGGCCCTGACCGGCACTCAGAATGATGGTTTTCACGCTGTTGTCGAGCTCCGTCTGGTCCGTCTAGCGGGCGCGGCGCAGTGTATCAGCCGCGCCGGGCCAGTTCATCTAAACGGCATTGAAAAGGCCGCGCGAGGCGGGGCTGTTCAGGACGCGGGACACTGTAGCGGAATCGGCATCTTCGGCCGGGCTTTGCGGGCCATTCTCGATGCTCGAAGGGTAATTCAGTTTACTTGACGGTTTGCCGCAGATGGCCAGCGAGCCGGTGCGACAGTGCGAGAATGGTCAGGGTGGGGTTCGCCCATCCGGCGGTGGTGAAGACAGAGCTGCCGGCCACGAACAGATTGGAATAGCCGAATACTTGACAGTTCTTGTCCGTGACCCCGTGCTCGGGGCTGGAGGCCATCCGAGTGGTGCCCATGTGGTGGTAGCCGCCGATAGGGTGGTTGCCGACGGTGGGGTCCACGGGCCAGGCGGGGTCGGGATCGTCGAGCCAGGGCTCGGCGCGAAAGGTGCCGAGATCCTGCCGCTCGAGCGTCGACGCCAGTACGCGCGCCATGACCCGGAGGGTGTGCTTGTCCTGATCGTTGGTGCGCCAGTGCAGGTCGGCGCGCGGGTTGCCGAATCCGTCCAGCTTACCGGAGAGCGTCACCCGCGAGTCCGGGTTGGGCGCCTGCTCAGCGCGGATCATGGCGTAGACCCTGCGGCGGCCCTGGTTCGCAAGATGCCGCATCAGCGGTTCCCGGCGCCGCTGGATGGTGCGACGCAGGCGGTTGAAGGCATGCCAGAGCGCGCGATTGGAACGGGTTGGCGACAGCTCGTGCTTGAGCGACTGGTAGGCGCGCCGGGCGAGCGGGGGACCGGAGGCCGGGTCACGCTGGAGCTTGAAGGTGAGCGCCGTGTTCAGAATGCCTTCGCGTTCCTGCAGCGCGCGGCTCGGACGCAGCACCGGCGCCAGTGGCACGTGGCCGCGCAGGAAGCGCTTCCGGTACGTCTCCCAGATGAGGAAGGCTTCCGGGCTGTCGAGCAGGCCGAGGCGGCCGTGCGGGTGCTCCATGAAGTAGCGGCCGACCTGATCGTGGCGATTGCCGATGCCGGCCGTCTCCACGTCGCGGCTCATCAGCATGAGCCGGGCGTTCTCGATGGCGCCGGCTGCCAGAACGTAGGCGCGGGCCGTGATGCTCAGATGCTTGCCGCCGGGGGCGCGCACGTCCATCCGTGCGAGACCGCTCACGTTCGGTTGGGCCTGCAGGTGCGTGACGCTCGCGTGGGTGATGACCTGCACATTGCTCGCGGCAAAGAGATCCTCGCAGCGTGAGGCGTTGAACCGCTCGGCCTGCTCGTCGAAGTACCAGAAGCTGCTGGTGAAATCATCGCGCAGGTAGTCGGGGGGCGCGGCCTTGAGCCGGCACCAGCCCTCACCCTCCTCGAGCGTGGGTCCGATCTCCAGATCCTGATGCGCTCGCGCATAGCCTTCGGCGAGGTCCCCGATGCCGATCGGCCAGCCGCTGTGCGGCACCCAGGGTTTCGCCTCGAAGTCCTCCGGGTCGAGCGACACGCAGCGTCCGCCCCAGATGTTGGTGGTGCCGCCGAAGAAACGCAGGCGTGAATCCACCAGGTCGTAGTAGGGGTGCGCCAGATTCTCTCCGGCGCCGAGGTCGGCGATCGCCGGCTCGTAGTCGAAGCCGCCGGACTCGAGCAGGCAGACGTCGAGCGAGGTGTTGGCGAGCGCACGGCATAGCGTGATGCCTGCAGCACCCGCACCGACGATGCACACGTCCGTGGTGAGCGTCGTGCCAGTGGGTAGGTCGGCAAGGTCCTTAAGCATGGTCCGCGATCCGCTCAAAGAATGACCCAACGCAGGGGATCGGAGCGGTCAATTGTGAGGGAGGCGCGCTCGGCGTGGAAGATCTCACCGTCCAGGATCCAGGGACCGGCGAGGTCGAGCGATATCCGCGGCAGCACGCAGGACTCGAAGCCGGCGAGCTCGGCCATGCGCGGGCTGCCGCGCAGGAGCGCCGGCGCGCGCCGCAGCAGATGCCGGGCGTGCCCCTCCACCCAGGTCAGACGGAGGTCTCCAGGGAGCGCTGCGCCCCAGTAGGGTCGGCTGCCGAAGAGCAGCCGGTCCAGAGTGGTGGCGAGCAGCCCGTACACCCTCCGGCGTTCCCCATTCAGGGCGATCTCCGTGGTCGACGAGACCGACCTGAGCCCCCGCAGCATGGCGAGCGCCGTGCGCAGCTGATTGCCGGAGACCGCGGCACCGCGCTCGCGGTTCCATCGCTCGACCACCTCGCCGATGACCCCCATGCCGAAGAAGAACCCGTGCGCGGTGGCGTTGCCGTCCCGGACCCGCACCAGCGGACGTTCGCCGGATTCGTAGACGCCGCTTCGGATCGCCCGGTGCAGGCTCGCGACCGCGTCGCGTGGTCGCCGGCTGCGATTCAGACCCCGGGCGCTCATGTTCGTGGTCCCGAACGGTAACAGGGCGATGGGCGGCACCTCGGATGGGGGCAGGCTGGTGAGCAGGTGGCTGAGCGTTCTCTGCACCGTGCCATCGCCCGCGAAGAACGCCACGAGATCGGCGTTCCGCACGTCGTCGGCGGTCACCTCACGCGGATCGGGCCGCCAGCAGCCCGGGACGCCTGTGCGCCTTGCCTTCGCCGCCGACCCGCTCCGGGCATTGGCGATGAGGAGCGCATTCAGCACCCGCCGAGGATCTCTTCGGCCAGCGCGTGATCGGCCACGGAGTCCACGTCCACTGCGGCGCGGGGTTCCAGAACCTCCACGTGGGCAACGCGGCAACCGGCCCGATCACCAACCGCCTCGAGTGCGGCCTGGAGCGTCAGCCGGCCGGTGAGATACGCGGCGAGCGTGCCGAGGCCAATGGCGGTCGCCATGCGCCACGGCTTCTTGCGGTGCTGCTGGATGTCGCGCCAGAAGGTCAGCAGACGGTTGCCGAGCGGTGTGCGGATCATGAACAGGTTGCTGCCGCAGTACGCGCCGTCGGCAAACTTCAGCACCGTGCGCCTGGACTGGGGAAACGCCGCTTTGACCAGGGGATAGGGCACCAGCCCGACCACGAAATCGGCGTCCGTGAGCAGCGCCAGACGGCAGAAGCCATCCACGATCTGGGGGGTGAGCAGTGCGTGGTCGGCGGCGGTGAGCAGCACGGGTTGCGGGTCCAGGGTCCCGAGCGCCGCCAGGGCGCTCTGGGCCGGCCCCTCCTGAGGGGGCAGCCAGGTGAACGGGGTGGTCTCCAGCAGCTCTCGGATCACCGGGCTCATCGCCCGGGTAGCCGGGTCCGGGCCGCAGAGGATGCCGCGGTAGACGCTCGTGCTCGCCATCAGCGCCTCGATGGTGCGGGTGATGCACGGTTTGCCGGCCACGTCGACGAGCACGCCGCTGGGCTCCCCGAAGGTTTTTGCAAGCGCATTCCCGCCGGGCCGCTCGCCGGCGAGCACGATGGCCGGCACGCTCACGGCAGATCCTTCTCGTACATGCGGTAGCGCTTGGAGACCTCGCCGCCGATGTGCTCCATGATCTTGCGCATGCCGTCGTTGTCCTCGAGGATCCAGGACGTTTCGATCATCCGCGCGCCGCGGTTGTAGCCTGCCTTGCGCACGTTCTCGATGAGCGCGATGGCGAGGCTGGGGCCGAGCGGCAGGTGGTGATAGGCCTTGCGCACGCCCATGAGCGGCACCCGTGCGGTCTGCGGGAAACGTACCTTGAGGCGCCACAGGAGCTTGGCCCAGCCGAACGGCAGCAGCTTGCCGTCCAGATCGGTGATGATCTCGTTGATGTTCGGCACCATGACGATGAAGCCGACCGGCTGTCCCTCGTGCTCGGCGATCACGGCCAGGTCCTTCGGCACCACGTACATCAGCTCGTTGCCCACGGCTTCGAACTCCTCGGGGGTGAACGGTACGAACCCCCAGTTCTCGGACCAGGCGTCGTTGAAGATGTCGCGCACGGCCTCGAGCTCCTCTTTCTTGCGCGAGCGATCCAGCGGACGGATAACCGCTTCCTTTTCCACCCGTCGCAGCTGTCGGGCAAACAGCCGCGGCAGCTCGAAGTGCGGCGGCGCAAGGTAGGCGAGCATGTCCTGGCAGCCGCGGTAACCGAGCGCCTCGAGGCGTCGGCTGTAGTAGGGCTGGGCGTGGCCCATGAGGAAATAGGGGGGCGTGTCGAAGCCGTCGACCAGCAGCCCGACTTCCTGGTTGATCCCCAGGTTGAACGGCCCGAGGATGCGGGTCATGCCCCGGTCGCGCAGCCAGTACTCCGCCACCTCGGTGAGCGCCCGGAAAAGCACCGGATCGTCGATCCCCTCGATCAGGCCGAAGAAGCCGGTGCAGGGGTCGTGGTACTCGTGGTAGAGGCGATCGATCTGAGCGGAGATCCGGCCCACCGGCCGATTGCCCTCGTAGGCGACGAAGGGCTGCCACTCGGCGTGCTGGAAGTAGGGATGTCCGGGTGAGAAATCTTCCCGCTTCATCAGGTCCAGCGGTGGGACCCAGTTGGGGTCGGCGCCCTGGGCCGCGCGGGGGGCGTGGATGAAGTCGGTGAGCGTCTTCCTGTCCGTGACTTCGACGATGCGGTAGGGGGATGACATTCGAGCGCCAGGGTTTCCGGAGAGGGGGATACTAGCACCTCGGGCCGGGTCTATCGGTCTTTCGAGGCCAGGCCCTGGCTGCCGCGACATCTTCCCCGCGGCGCCGCTCGGACTCCGTCCGACCGGGACCGTTG
>JASFLG010000336.1:0-5340 GCA_050118205.1 Pseudomonadales bacterium | reverse complement strand
GCTGACCCACGACACGGATCCAGCCGCGCTCGAGCAGCGTGCGCATGATGCTCTGACTGACGCTGACCCCTCGCACCTGCTCGATGTCGCCGCGGGTGACCGGCTGCCGGTAAGCGACCAGCGCCAAGGTCTCGAGCAGGGCACGCGTGTACCTCGGCGGCTTCTCCTCCCAAAGGCGGCTGATCCACTCGGAGAGCTCCTGCCGAACCTGGTAACGATAGCCGGACGCCACGCGGATGAGCTCGTAGCCCCTGCCCTCGGCTTCCCCGGTGAGAGCGCCGAGAGCATCACGCAGATCGGCGCGCAAGGTTTGCTCGTCGACCTCCTCCGGTCGGAACAGGCGAGCCAGCTGATCGACGGTCAATGGCTCGTCGGCGGCCAGCAGCGCGGCCTCGACGATTCTCTTGAGCTTATCGGGCTCCATTGGTCGCTTCTCCCTGAGCGCGCACGTAGATCGGCCCGAAGGCCTCGTTCTGAACGAAGTCGATGAGCGACTCCTTGAGCAGCTCCATGAGGGCGAGAAAGGTAACGACCACGCCCAGCCGCCCTTCCTCCGGCGTGAACAGACTTGCGAACGGCACGAAATCGGACGATTCGTTGACCCGGGCAAGCACCGCCGTCATCCGCTCGCGTACCGAGAGCGCCTCGAGCTGCACCTCGTGATGCTGGTACATCTCCGCGCGCTTCAGCACCCGGGCGAGTGCGACGAGCACCTCCTTCAGATCCACTTCCGGGTCCGCGTGCTCGCGTACGAGCCTCGGCCGGCCCGCATGGGCAAGGTGGATATCCCGCTCGAGTCGGGGCATCTCGTCGATGTTCTCGGCCGCGGTCTTGATCTGCTCGTACTCCTGCAGACGCCGGATCAGCTCGGCACGGGGATCGTCCTCGTCGTCGTCCGAATCCACCGGTCGCGGCAGCAGCATGCGTGACTTGATCTCGGCGAGCATGGCCGCCATCACCAGATACTCACCCGCCAGCTCCAGCTGCATGGCGTTCATCAGCTCGATGTAGCTCATGTACTGGGCAGTGATCTCCGCGACACGGATCTCGAGAATGTCCAGGTTCTCGCGGCGGATCAGATAGAGAAGCAGATCGAGCGGTCCCTCGAACGTCTCCAGAAAGACCTCGAGGGCATGTGGGGGGATGTAGAGATCCTTCGGCAGCTCGCTGACGGTTTCGCCCTGCACCAGCGCCAGGGTCATCTGCCCACCCTCGCTCTGGCGGATCTGGTGCAGGCGGTGCACCGTGGCGCGAGGCTCGTCGCCGGCCCCGCTGCCGGCTGTGGGTTCCCCGCTTTCCGGATTCGTGTCTGTGCTCACCGGCGTCTCCTTCATCCGCGCCGGCCGCCGATTCCGATGGCGGCGCGGACCTCCTCGATGGTTTCCTTGGCTACGTCCCGGGCCTTCTCCGACCCTTCCAGCAGAATGGCGTGCACGAGGCCGGGATCCTCCACGAATGGCGCAGCGCGCTCCCGACGCTCGGCCTGCTCGGCGACGATGGCGTCGATGAGCGGTTGCTTGCAGTCGAGGCACCCGATGCCGGCGCTGCGGCAGCCATCGGCCGCCCAGCAGCGGACCTCGTCGTTGGAGTAGATCTGATGCAGCGCGAAGACCGGGCAGTTGTCCGGGTTGCCCGGATCCTTGCGCCGGACCCGGGCCGGGTCGGTCTGCATCGTGCGGATCTTCTCGCGCGTCGAATCCGGCGCTTCCCGGATCTCGATCACGTTCTGGTAGGACTTGGACATCTTCTCACCGTCCAGTCCCGGCACCTTGGCTTGCTCGGTCAGCAGCGACTTCGGTTCCGGGAGGATGATCCGACCGCCACCTTCCAGGTAGCCGAACAGGCGCTCGGCGTCGCCGATGGACAGGTTCTGCTGCTCGGCGAGCAGGGCCCGGGCCCGCTCGAGCGCCTCCGCGTCTCCCTGCTCCTGATAGCTGCGGCGCAGCTCCAGGTAGCGTCGGCCGGCTTTCTTGCCCATCTTCTTCACCGCCGCCTCTGCCTGATCCTCGAACCCGGGCTCCCGGCCGTAGATGTGATTGAAGCGGCGGGCCACTTCCCGGGTGAGCTCCACGTGCGCCACCTGATCGGCGCCGACGGGCACGTTGCCCGCCCGATATATGAGGATGTCGGCCGACTGCAGGAGCGGATAGCCGAGAAACCCGTAGGTGGACAGATCCCTGTCGTTCAGCTTCGCCTGCTGGTCCTTGTAGCTGGGCACCCGTTCCAGCCAGGACACCGGCGTGATCATGGACAGCAGCAGGTGCAGCTCCGCGTGCTCCGGCACCTTGGACTGCACGAACAGGGTGGCCGCGTTGGGGGTCACGCCTGCCGCGAGCCAGTCGACCGCGGTTTCGAGCGTGAACTGCTCGATGTCACCCGGCTCCTCGTAGTTGGTGGTCAGCGCGTGCCAGTCGGCGACGAAGAAAAAGCACTCGTACTCGTGCTGCAGGCGGACCCAGTTCTTCAGCACGCCGTGGTAATGGCCCAGATGCAGGCGACCGGTGGGGCGCATACCGGACACCACCCGCTGGCTGGAATCGTTGCTGCTCAATTCGGGAAACCTTGTTTCAGCTTGGCCTTCGAGCTGGTTCTCGATCTGGTATTCAACGGACGAACGGGGTCGCACCGGCGGCAGGATCTGGTCGGGCGCATTATGCCCCTTTTTGCGCCCGGTATCAGGCCCGCCGTGGCGTCATTCGTAGACCCCCGCGCCCTGCCGCACCACCCGCCCGCCGGGGACGGTCAGATCGACCACCGTGGTCGGCTCGACCCCACAGATACCGCCGTCGATGACCAGGTCGACGCTGTGCTCGAGGCGCTCCCGGATCTCCTCCGGATCCGAAAGAGGCAGATCTTCGCCGGGCAGGTTCATGGTCGTGGTCATCATGGGCTCGCCCAGAGCATCGAGGAGTCCCCGGGCAATCGGATGATCGGGCACCCTCAGGCCAATGGTGCGTTTTTTCGGGTGCACCAGCCGGCGCGGCACCTCCCTGGTCGCGGGCAGCAGGAAGGTGAACGGCCCCGGGGTGAGCCGCTTGAGGATCCGGTAGGCGGCATTGTCCACCCGGGCATAGGTGCCGAGGTCGGACAGGTCCCGGCACAGCAGCGTCAGGTCGTGGTTCGCGTCCAGCCGTCGGATCCGCCGGATGCGATCCAGCGCCGCTTTGTCGCCGATGTGACAGCCGAGCGCGTACGTCGTGTCCGTGGGATACACCACCAGCCCGCCGTCGGCGACGATGCCGGCCGCCTGGGCGAGCAGACGCTGCTGCGGATGAGTCGGGTGGATGGAGAAATACTGGCTCAAGCAACGGGTCCGTTGGGCGGCATGAGGTAGAACGCGGTATTATCTCACCAAATCCCAGAGTCCCGACATGAGCCAGCTTTTCGATTTCGTGCCGGTCGCGGTCTTCGTGATCGTCTTCTTTCTTTCCGATATTTTCTACGCCACCGCCGCCCTGATGATCGGGGTGACGGCCCAGGTGCTCGTCTACCTGGCGATGAAGAAGCCGCTCAGCCGGGAGCTGAAGATCACCTTCTGGGCCAGCATGGTGTTCGGCGGCCTGACCCTGTTCTTCCGTAACGAGACGTTCATTCTCTGGAAGCCCACCATCGTCAACTGGCTGCTGGCCGGCGTTCTCATCGGCAGCCACTTCTTCTCCACGAAGAATGCGCTCGAGCACATGCTCGGCAGTCAGGTGACCCTGCACCAGGACGTCTGGAAGCGGCTGAACTTCGGGTGGGCTGCCGGATTCCTGTTCGCCGGGGCTCTGAACCTGGTGGTGGCCTACAACTTCTCGCTCGAGTTCTGGGTAAGCTACAAGCTCATCGGCGGCTTTGCCCTGACATTCCTGTACATCGCCATCACCATCGGCTACCTGGCAGCCAAAGGCTACCTCAACGAGCCGGACGAACCCGGCCGCGATGGCGCCCGTCCGGAACAACCGCGCGGCTGACCCCCAACATCTGCACGAGAGAACCCCGACGCTCATGGCACCGAATCCCTGTACCCGTACCCTCCCCAACGGTCGCGCCCGACGGCGCGCGCGCCCGCTCGTCGCAGCGCTGATCGCCGCCTGCTGCGGCGCGCTGCTCTCGGGCGGGGCGAGGGCGGAAACCGCGTACATCTCCGACACCCTGACCGTGCCCCTGCGCAGCGGGCCGTCCAACGCCAACCGGATTCTCCACCGGGGCCTGCCGAGCGGTACCCGTCTCGAGGTGCTCGGACGCGACGACGACAGCGGCTTCGTCCAGGTCCGCACCGAAGGTGGCATGGAGGGCTGGCTGCCGGAGCAGTATCTGGTGGCCCAGCCCATCGCGCGGGACCGGCTGGTCGCCGCCAATCGCCAGATCGAGGAGCTTCGCGACACGGTTGCCCGGCAGCGCGCCGAGCTCGACTCGCTGAAAAGCAGCAAGAACCAGGCGGACTCGAGCAATGCAGACCTCAGCCGTCAGGTGGAGTCGCTGCAGGCGGAGCTCGCCGAGATCAAACGTGTCTCCGCCGGAGCCATTGCCCAGAACGAGACCAACAAAGAGCTCATGGCCCTGAACGAGCGGCTGCGCGGTGAGGTCGACGAGCTGGTGAACAACATTGCGGACCTGGAGGACAACGTTCAGGAACGGTGGCTGCTGATCGGCGGCGGTCTGGTTCTGGCCGGACTCGTTCTGGGAGTGGCCATCAAGGCGCGCCCGCGCCGCTCGGCGTGGAGCTGAAGCGCCGGTGACGGTCCTCAGCGTCAACGTGAACAAGGTCGCCTGGCTGCGCAACGCCCGGGGGGGTGACACGCCCTCGGTGCTCTGGGCGGCGAGAACCGTAATCGACGCCGGGGCGGCGGGCATCACCGTGCACCCGCGCCCGGATCAGCGGCACATCCGTCCCGAAGACGTGCACGACCTGGCCGCGCTGCTGGCCGATTTTCCGGGCATCGAGTTCAATATCGAAGGTAATCCTTTCGCCGGCCCGCGGGACAACGGCTATCCGGGATTCGATGCGCTCATCGAGTCCGCCCGGCCCGCCCAGGCGACCCTGGTGCCGGATGCGGACAACCAGCTCACCTCGGATCACGGCTTCGATCTCTCCGGCGACAATGGGCGGCTCATCGACGCCATCGAGCGCTACCAGGCCCTCGGCGCCAGGGTCAGCCTGTTCATGGATCCGGAGCCCGAGCAGATCGAGCGCGCCAGAGCGGTCGGAGCCGACCGGATCGAGCTCTACACCGGGCCCTTCGCCGACACGGCGGCGGCCGGGCTCACTGCCCAGGCGACCATCGCGGAGTACGAGCGCTACCTGCGCGCCACCCGCTTTGCGTGCCAGCTGGGCTTAGGGGTGAACGCCGGCCACGA
>JASFLG010000335.1:0-5342 GCA_050118205.1 Pseudomonadales bacterium | reverse complement strand
AAGGCCGACCACAGCCTGGATTACGGCAAGGTGGTCGCGGTGATGACCGTGCTGCAGAAGGCGGGCGCCGAGAGCGTCGGACTGATCACCGACCCGCCGGATCTCGGCGAGGCGTCCTGACCATGATCTGGACGGTGCGCCAGTACGGGCTGCCGGTGCTGCTCGCGCTCACCCTGCACGTGGCTCTGGCTGCGTGGCTGAAGGGCGTCTGGCAGAGCTCGCAGAGCGACCCGCTGGACGCATTCAAGCCGAAGATGGTTCATTCCACCCTGCTGGTCCTGGAGCCCGAGGCGAAGCCCCAGCCCAAGCCGCCGCCCAGGGCAGCGCCGAAGCCGGTGGAGAAGCAGCCCGCGCCGGCAGCACCGGCCAAGCCGAAACCCGATCCGGCTGTGGAAGCGGCCAGGAAGAAGGCCGAGCAGGAAGCCGCGGACCGGCAGGCCGCGGCCCGCGAGATTGCGCGGGCGGAGGAGGCCGCACGGCAGCAGCGCCTCAAGGCGCTGGCCGACGCCGCCTTTCTGAACTCCATCGAGGACGAGAGCGAGGACCTTGCCGAAGATGCGGCCGCCGACGCGGAAGCCGTGGCCCAGTCGTATCAGTACGGTATCTATCAGAAGGTGGTGGCAAACTGGTCACGACCGCCGAGTGCGCGCAACGGCATGGAGGCACGTCTGCAGGTCGAGCTGGTGCCCACCGGCGACGTGGTGGCCGTGATGCTCATCGAGAGCAGCGGCAACTCGGCCTTCGATCATTCGGCGGAGGCGGCCGTCAAGAAAGCGCGGCGCTTCGAGGTGCCCAAGGACAGCGCCATCTTCGAGCAGTACTTCCGCCGTTTCACCCTGTTGTTCAAACCAGAGGACCTGTTGCGTTGAGCATTCCATCAGTTTTCCCCCGGATTTCCTTCTCCCGTTCGCCGCTTGCGATGATCCTGGTGCTGACCGCCTGTACGCTCGCCGGGCGATCCTTCGCCGCGGGTGCGCTCGACACGATCATCATCGACGCCGGTTACGACAAGCAGACGACCATCGCGGTGGTACCGTTCAGTCAGGGTCCGGAGTTCGATGACCAGCAGGACTTCGCTCAGATCGTCGAGTTCGATCTGGCGCGAAGCGGTCAGTTTGCGCCCACCAAGAAAGAAAACATGCTTTCCTATCCGACGCGCCGCTCGGACGTCTTCTTCCGCGACTGGCGGGTGCTTGGCGTTGAGTATCTTGTGATCGGACGGACGTCGGTCGACGCTGCGGGCAACCTGCAGGTCGAGTACCGCCTGTTCGACGTGTTCAACGAGCGGGAGATGATCTCCGAGACCATCGGCACCGCCCGCTCGCGCTGGCGGGACGCGGCTCATCACGTCTCGGACAAGGTGTTCGAGGCGATCACCGGTATCCGCGGCGCTTTCTCCACGCGCATTCTCTACGTGCTGGCCCAGAACGTCGCCACACCAGACGAGCGCTTCAGCCTGCAGGTCGCAGACTCCGACGGCCAGCGTGCCAAGACGCTGTTCACCTCCACGGAGCCCCTGCTTTCGGCCAGCTGGGCCCCGGATGCGAAATCCGTGGTCTACGTTTCCTTCGAGACGGGCAGGCCGTCAATCGTGCTGCAGGACCTGGCCACCGGGAAACGGGAGCTGGTGACGAATTTCACCGGGATCAACGGCTCGCCGAAGCTGTCGCCTGACGGGCGCCAGCTGGCGATGGTGCTCTCCAAGGACGGTAACCCGGAGATCTACGTGATGAATCTGGCCAACCGTTCCCTGAAGCGGGTCACCCGGCAACCCGCCATCGATACGGAGCCGAGCTGGACCGGCGACGGCCGCTATCTGATCTTCACCTCGGACCGGGGCGGGCGGCCGCAGATCTACCGGGTGGAGCTTGCAACCAACCTGGTGGAGCGGCTCACCTTTCAGGGCCCCTACAATACCAGCGGGCGACTGCTGCCGGACGGTGAGCATCTCGTGTTCGTGCACCGGCGCAACGGGGTGGACCACATCGCCTGGCAGGACCTCGGGCAGGACGATCTGCGCGTGCTGACGCAGACGTCGCTCGACGAATCACCGTCCATCGCGCCGAACGGGACCATGCTGATCTATGCGACGCAGGTGGAGGGCCGGGGTATACTGGCCGTGGTTTCGATCGACGGCCGCGTGAAGTACCGTCTGCCGTCCTCGGCGGGCGACGTGCGCGAGCCGGCGTGGTCACCGTTCATCGAGACCCTCTAGATTGTCCGGCTTCTTGTCTAGCCTTTTGTTGACCGAGGCGGGCCGCAGGGCGGGACTGGCATCAGCCGCGCCGAGGAAGGAAAAAAACGTGCACTGACCGCGGACAGAGCGTGCACGGAGCGTGCAGACTGGCAGGCAGAGAGCCGTAGAGATCGCACCAAGGAGAACCCCCAAATGACCTACCCCCAAAGATTGTTCGTGCTTCTGCTGGCAGTGTTGCTGGCGGGCTGCGCCAGCAAGGCCACGGAGCAGCCCGTCGAGCCGGTGGCAGAACCCGTCGAGGTATCCGAGCGGCCGCCCGAGCCGGTGGCGCCGCCCACGGAATACGAGGCGTTCGATGCCGATCTCAATCCGTTCGTGCCGGGTACCAATCGACTGCTGCCGCGGACCTACTACTTCGCCTTCGATCAGGCCGTGATCGGCCCCGACGATCTGGCCTCCCTGGAGATGCACGCCACGGTGCTGAGAAACAACTCGAACCGATCGGTGGTGATCGAAGGGCACTGTGACGAGCGGGGCACCCGCGAGTACAACCTGGCCCTGGGCGAGCGTCGGGCCGATGCGATCCGCATCTACCTGGTCTCGGCGGGCGTGTCGCCGCGCCAGATCGAAACGGTGAGCTACGGCGAGGAGCGACCCGAAGACCCCGGCCACACCGAAGCCGCCTGGGCCCGCAACCGGCGGGCGGTGCTCATCTACCGGTAAGGGGCGATGATGTTCTCCAGAAGACTGGTCAACGGGTTTGCCGGCGGCCTGCTCGTGTTGTCCTGCGGCGCGGCAGCGGCTCAGGAAGGGGCCGGCGCACCCGCGAGCGCATCGAGCCCATCCCAGCCCCAGCCCGACCGCCTCTCCGAGCTCTACTATCAGCTTCAGGTGCTGCAGCAGGAGGTCCAGGAGCTGCGTGGTCTGGTGGAGGAACAGGGCCATCAGCTCAAGCGCCTGGCGCGGGATCAGCAGGAGCAGTACATCGATCTGGATCGCCGCGTGGCCGGGCTGACCAGCGGTGGCGCGCCCCGCCCGTCGGGCGGCCCGTCCGGGGCGGGCACCCCCGCGTACGGGACGACGACTCCAGAGCCGTCGTCCGGGGCACCGGCGGCGGGATCCGCGGCCATGTCGGCGGCGGCGAGCGCATCCGAGCGGGATTCGTACCAGAACGCGTTCGATCTGATGAAGGCGCGCAAGTTCGACGACTCCATTGCGGCGTTCAACCGGCTCATTCGTGACTACCCGAACGGGCAGTACACGCCGAACGCGTACTACTGGCTCGGAGAGCTGTATCTGGCCCAGCAGAACATCGAGCAGGCGCGGCAGTCGTTCATGCAGGTGATCAACCTGTATCCGGATCATCCTAAGGTTCCCGACACGCTCTACAAGCTCGGCGTGGTCTACCACCGGATGGGTGACACCAGCCGCGCGGTCGAGTACTTCAATCAGGTGCAGTCTCAGTACCCGCAGAGCTCGGCGGCGGGTCTTGCCGCGAGCTACCAGCAGGAGCTGCGCTGAGCCGGGTGCATGGCGTGCAAGCGGAAACCCATGCCGCGGCGCGGCACGCCGACCAGGTCCGGCTGACCGAGATCTTCCTGTCGCTGCAGGGTGAATCCACGTCGGTGGGCCTGCCCACCGTTTTCGTCCGGCTTACCGGCTGCCCGCTGCGCTGTGGCTACTGCGATACGGCCTATGCGTTTCACGGCGGGACGCTCACGCGTCTGGATGAGGTCCTCGAGCGGGTCGCCGCTCTTGCCGCCCGGCACGTGACGGTGACCGGCGGCGAGCCGCTGGCTCAACCCGGTGCGCTGCCGCTGCTGTCGAGACTCTGTGATGCGGGGTATCTGGTGTCGCTCGAGACCAGCGGTGCACTGGACGTGTCCGGGGTCGATCCCCGGGTCCGCAAGGTGCTGGATCTGAAGACGCCCGGCTCGGGCGAGATGCACCGCAATCTCTGGTCCAACCTCGAGCACTGCCGGGCCGGCGACGAGGTGAAGTTCGTGCTCACCGACCGCCGTGACTACGACTGGGCGAAGCTCAAGTGCGATGAGCTGGAGCTGTACGGAGGGCCGCTGGAAGTGCTGTTCTCGCCGGCCGCGGATTCGCTCGCGCCGCGCGATCTGGCCGACTGGATCGTCGCCGACCGGATCCCCGTCCGCCTGCAGGTGCAGCTGCACAAGCTGCTCTGGGGTGACGAGCCCGGACGCTGAGTGAGCGCGCCGCGAGCCATCGTCCTGGTGTCCGGCGGGCTCGACTCGGCGACCACGCTCGCCGTCGCACGGGACCGCGGCTATCTCTGCCACGCGCTGTCGTTCGACTACGGTCAGCGGCACCTGGCGGAGCTCGAAGCGGCGCACGTCGTGGCGCGAGCGCTCGGGGCCGTGGAGCACCGCGTGGTGCCCATCGATCTGTCCGCGTTCGGTGGTTCCGCCCTGACCGACACGAGCATCGACGTGCCCTCTGCCGGCGTCGAGGAGGGGGTGATCCCGGTCACCTATGTGCCGGCACGCAACACCGTGTTCCTCGCGCTGGCGCTCGCCTGGGCGGAGGTGCTCGAGGCGCGCGATCTGTTCATCGGTGTCAACGCCGTGGACTACTCGGGGTATCCGGACTGTCGGCCCGAGTTCATCGCCGCCTTCGAGCGGCTGGCCAATCTCGCCACACGGGCCGGCGTGGAAGGCCGCACCTTCTCCGTGCACACCCCGCTGATCGAGCTGACCAAAGCGGAGATCATCCGGCTTGGCACCGGGCTCGGTGTCGACTACGGCATGACGCTGTCCTGCTACCAGCCGGACGAGGCAGGCAGGGCTTGCGGGGTATGCGACAGCTGCCGCATTCGACGTGCCGGATTTGCCGCGGCCGATGTAGCGGACCCGACGCGCTACCAGCGCTGACCGCCGGGCCGGTCCGGCCCCGGCGCCTGAATTCACAATACCTATCGTTCAGATAAATATAATCGATTTTATCTATTGAGGCTCGCGCGATAGGGTGGTCGTCCAGTAAAGGATGAACGCACAAAAGGAGCGAGCATGGACATCAACATCGGTATCAGCGCTGCCAACCGGGAGGCCATCGCCGAAGGGCTCTCCAGGCTGCTGGCGGACAGCTACACCCTGTATCTGAAGACCCACAACTATCACTG
>JASFLG010000334.1:0-5347 GCA_050118205.1 Pseudomonadales bacterium | reverse complement strand
CGTCGTCCACGACGTTCAGCACGGCCAGTATGTGCCGGCCATTGGCGCTGACCTCCACCTTGGCCAGCGCCTGGAATCCCTCCGCCCGGTAGACCTCGCACTGCCGGTGCAGATAGGCCACGTTCTCTCGGTAGGTGTCGATGGCGACGCGCTGCACGCGCAGGGCGCCGCCCGTCGTTTCGGCCGCCGGGGTCTGATCGGTTTCGGTTGTCATGAAACTTGCGTTATTCTCCGGGTGGTCCGCCGGCGCATGGGAAAACTACCACACCATGCGGCTTTCGGGGCTGTCATGTGCGCTCCGCTTTTTGCCCATTTTTCGTCCACGCCTTCTCGTTGGGTCGCTGCTAGCTTAACGGTGAGGTCAAGGAGGTAGGCGCCATGGGGACCTGGCTCATTTACTTGCTCTGGAGCGTGTCCGCCTGGGTGGTCATCACCTCGGTGGCGAAAGCGCTCAAGCACACTCACCCGCTCACGGAGGTCAAGCGCTCCGGTAGCCGGGCGGTCTGATCCCTAGGGTCGGCTCAGGAACTCGAGGATCAGACGGGCTGTCTCCTCCGGGCGCTCCGTGCCCGGCAGACAGCATTCGCCGCTCCACTAGGGGGCTTCCGCGAGCGTCCGGAGCCGGTCGAGAAAGCGTTCCCACATGGCGTCGTTGCTCTCGGTAAACGCCGCCGAAGCACGCCGTGCGCGCAGCGGATTCTCTCCTTCTCCGAGCCACGTGTAGCGGCGACTCATGGTCAGGTCGACGGTGGTCATTCCATCGTTCGAATCGTCGAGCGTGATTACCGCGACGCCTGTGGAGTATTCCCCTTCGAACGTGGACGGCAGGTTGGCGATCACCAGAAGTCTGTCGGGGATCTGGCGAGTGACCTGGATGAAGAAGTCCTGATCGGCATAGAGCCGCCTGACCTCGCCTTCGGCGCCAGGTGTTCCCGAGACGTGAGAGAGCTCGAACTCGTACATCCACTCGTTCATGCGTCTCAGGTGCGGCCAGACGACGTCGGCGGAGGCGTCTATCCGCACGGCGTAGTGGGCGACGTAGTGATAGGAGGTCGGATCCGGCTCCCCGGTCAGCGCGCCGTCGGCGCGCCCGGCGGCGGGCAGCAGCGCGAGCGCGAGCGCGAACACGAGGAAGCCGATTCCCCTGCAATACCCCTGCGCCTGTCGGTCGCGACCCATCGGCGTGCTCCGGTCTGCTGATTCGGGACGGCGGTGCCGGTCAGGCGATTCTTGCCCGTCCGGTACCTGTAGTGTCAAGCGGGCGGCTCGGCCGCTCGCTCGAGCGCCGCCAGGATGTGCTCGACCACCCCTTCCGGGGAGGTGTCGATCGGCACGCGAACGCCACCGCTCGGCGGCTCGAGGGAATCGAACTGACTGTCCAGAAGCGAGGCTGGCATGAAGGCATGCTCGCGGTTGGCGATGCGCGTCGCGATCAGGTCTTTTGGACCATTGAGGAACACGGAAACCACGCGCTGCTGATCAATGCCGATCCGATTCCGGTAGCTCGCCTTCAATGCCGAGCAGGCGAGCACCGCGGGTCGTCCCTCGCGGACACGACGTTCGATCACCTCGCGCAGCGTATCGAGCCAGGGGTCTCGGTCGTGATCGGTGAGCGGCTCGCCTCGACGCATCTTCTGAACGTTACCTGGTGGGTGGAAGTCATCTGCATCCAGGAAGTCCCAGCCCAGTCTCCGCGCGAGCAGCCGCCCCACGGTGGACTTGCCGGCGCCGCTCACCCCGCACACCACCAGCCCTACGATTTCTTCCATGTCGCCTGGAATCTTCCCTGCCGGTCCGTCCGTTCGAACCCGTGCGCGCCGAAGTAGTCCCGCTGGGCCTGGATGAGGTTGGTGGGCAGCGTTCCGCCACTCAGGGAGTCGTACCAGGCAAGTGCTGCGGATGCGCAGGGCGCTGTCGTTCCGGCCGACACGTTGCACGCGACCATCTCGCGCCAGTCCTGCTCACCTTCCGCGAGACCTCTGCGGAAGACGTCAGCTGAAAGCATGGATTCGACGCCCGGGTTCGCGCGCAACGCCGCTTCGACGTCCCGCAGCATTGCAGCGCGGATGATGCAGCCGCCCTGCCAGATGCGGGCGATTTCCGCGAGATCGAGGGACCAGTCATAGGCCTTGCCCGCCGCATCGAGCAGGGTGAATCCCTGTGCAAAGGTCGAGACGAAACCGGCGACGAGGGCTCGTTCCAGCGTATCCACCCGGATGCTGGTCGGGGCCGGGCGGGTCCCCGCACGTCTGCCGCGATCGCGCCGGCTGCCGGCCGAGATCATCCGCTCGTTCACGGCGGCGGCGATGGCCGGCACCGGCACCCCGAGCTCGAGGGCGGCCTCCACGGTCCAGCGTCCCGTGCCTTTCTGCGCCGCCCGGTCGGAGATCCGATCGACCAGGTAGCCGTCACCCTCCGGATCGGGCGTCCCGAGGATGTCCACGGTGATCCCGACGAGATAGCTGGCGGCGGGGCCCTCCTCGAAGTGGGCGAACGCGTCCTGCTGCTGCTGCCGGTCCCAGCCCAGCACGTGAGTCATCGTGCGCCACGTCTCTGCGATCAGCTGCATGAGCGCGTACTCGATGCCGTTGTGCACCATCTTCACGAAGTGACCGGCGCCGTCCGGACCAACGCGGGCAGCGCAGACGGAGTCATCGAAGCGCGCGGCGAGCGCCTCCAGGACCGGGCGCACGACGTCGTAGTCTTCCCGGTCGGCGCCGACCATGATGGAGGCACCGTGTCTCGCGCCCGCCTCGCCGCCGGAGATACCCGCCCCGATGTAGCCGATGCCCTGCTTCCTGAGCTTCACGCCGCGCCGGATGGTGTCCCGGAAGTGGGAGTTGCCGCCGTCGATGACGACATCGCCGGCTTCGAGCGCGGGGAGGAGGTCATCGATCACGCGATCGACCGCCTCTCCCGCGGTCACCATGGTCAGAACTGCTCGCGGCCGCTCCAGTTGGCGAACCAGGTCGATGGGATCCGTGGCCGCGAGCGGCGGAGTCGGGAGTCCGGCGGCGAAGCGGGTGATCTCCTGCGCATCGTAGCTGTAGACGGCGGTCTGGATGGCAAGCTCCGCGAGCCGCCAGCCCAGATTGCGGCCCATGGCGCCGAGGCCGATCAGGCCCAGATGCGCCGTCACCGCCGTACTCGGATCTCAGCGCCCGGGCGCACGGTCGAACCAGGCCTGCATGTCCCAGTCCGGCCAGCGCGCCTGGGTCAGCGCCAGGGTGCGCGGCGTCCAGAACGGATCGCCCGGCCGCGGGATGCCGAGCACGGCGAGCTGCTCCGGTGAGGCGTTGGCGAGAACAGGCGCCCAGTTGCGTTCGGCGGAAACCTGCCAGACGTGGAATCCGATCTGATCGTTCCCCGCGGCCTTGTAGCCGATGGTCATGGTGTAACGGTGAGCGCCCTTCCGGGTGAGGTTCGTGCCGCGATGGAAGGTGTCGATGCCATGCGCCACCACCGTGCCCGCCGGTGCCGCCGCAGAGCGCTCCCGGGCTTTGAGCGCAGCCTGGGTCTCCACCGAATTGGCGGCCACCGCACCCTGCCCCAGGATCTCGTAGGCGTCCGGCTTGGTCACGTAGTGCAAGGCACCGTGATCATCGGTCACGTCCGTCAGGTAGACGATGAAATCGATGGTCCTGCGGTACGGCTCATCGGCCGGAACGGTCAGCGTGTGATTGCCGAAATCGCAGTGGAAGGGCTGGTCGAAGTCCGCTTCGCCGGTGAACTTGGCCCACGTGTGGGACTGGTAGAGGTGCACATCGCTCGCGCCGAGCGCGGCCTTCGCGAAGTCGATCAGCCCGGGATGGAGCGACAGCAGATTCATCTCGGTGGAGCCGTCGTAAGGCAGCGTGTCGATGTTCATGAACTGATGTTTGTCGAATCGGCCGATCTGCTTCTCGACCTTGCGCTCCATCACTTCCTGGGAGCCCGGCCGGCGTTCACCGTAGAGACGTTCGTAGTCGGCCTCGATCGGGGCGATCTCCTCCGGGGAGAAGAAATCCGGCACGATCGCAAAACCCTCCGTGCGCCAGCGTTCCACATCCGCCATCGAGAAGCGGCGCCGCTCTTTCGCCGGAGACCCTGCTGTGTTCACTGCCGCGTCCGTCACTGTCAGTCCTCGTCGTCGCGCCACAGCCAGCGCAGGCTGTCGGCAAAGATTGCACCACCGTGGTTCAGGTTGTGACCGCCGGTGCCGAAAGCGAAGCGATAGTCGTAGCCTGCCCAGTCCAGCGCGCTCGCCATGGTCCGGTTCGCCAGTGCCCAGTTGCCGAACGGCGTATCCGCATCGTTCTCGCCGCTCTGCAGAAACACCCGAATCGGCTTCCTGGGCGTGCGTCGGATCAGAGAAGGATAGTTGTGCCCGCCCCAGATGTCCGTGAACGATCCGCAGTGACTCAGCACCCGCGTGCACTCCCCTGGATGATGCCAGGCCGCGGTGAACGCGGCGATCCCGCCGCTGCTGATACCGCAGACCGTCCGGTGCTCGGGCCTTGGGCTGATCTTCAGTCCTGTCTGCCGCTCGATCAGCGGCAGGATCTCGCCGAACAGAAACTCGCCGTAGTGCGGGGTCAGCCGGTCGTATTCCAGGCTGCGTTGTGCCGTCCTGGCGTCGTACGACTCGATCGGCCCGTCTACCGGTCCGTCGGGGTCGCCGGGCAGGATGAACACTGCCGCGGTTGCTTCGATCTCGCCGCCATGATGTAGGGAGTCGAGCACGTTCGTGGCCCGAACCGGCCCGCTTCGGGACAGATACCACGCGCCATCGTTGAAAAAGACCAGGCGGACCTCAGCAGAAGCCGCGCTGGGCGGGGTGTAGATCCAGAGGCTGCGCTCCGTCCCGGGGTACACGGCGGAGTCCCGCCAACCCTCGATCCTGGTGACGTCGCCGAGAGTGACCGCCTCGGCCGGAAAGGCTTCCGGACAGGGGTGATAGGCCGCATCCCAGGCCGGGTCGTTCTCCACGCCGTTGCGACGCCCGTTGACCACGGCGGGGATCGGCTGGTCGAGCTGGAGGTGCTCTATGATCTCCTGCGGCGTCGGCAATGAAGGGCTCCACGGACCTGATCGCCGGATTCTAGCCGGAGCGGGATGATGCGACGAGGCGCAGTCGGCGTAGACGCTTGACGCCCTGTGGCGCGGCGAACTAAGGTATCTGCAGTTAAAGCCCCCGGCGCGGAAGCGCCGGGGGCTTTTTTGTCTACCCACGACCAGACAGAGCGAGGAGGGCTCGATCGTGGCGATGACATCCAATTCAATTCGTATCGGCCGGTTCGTGGACATCAACGGCGTGGCGCAGTGGATCACCATCCGCGGCGACGATCGCCGGCAGCCGGCAGTGGTG
>JASFLG010000333.1:0-5354 GCA_050118205.1 Pseudomonadales bacterium | reverse complement strand
GTCTGCACGCCGAATCGCTCCGCAACACGCCGGGCGGCGGCCAGCGCCTTCTCCAGACCGGCGCCGCTGGGAGCGTCGGCTTCCCGGGTCGCGCCGCGCTCGAGCTCGAAGCCGGCCAGATGCCAGCCCATGGTGCCATCCTTGAGCGCCACCACCTCGTTCGGGATCCCGGCGTTGATCAGGCTCTGCGCGCCGATGATCGAGCGCGTCCGGCCCGCACAGTTCACCACAACCAGGGTGCCGGGATCGGGTGCCAGGTCGTGAATGCGATAGACGAGCTCGGCGCCGGGCATGTCCGTGGCGCCGGGGATGTTCATGCGGTGATACTCCTCGAACGGCCGCGAATCCACGACGACCATGTCCCGGCCCGCATCCAGCATGGCCTTGACGTCGGCTGCCGGCAGCCGCGGCGTCCCGGCGGTGTGCTCCACGAACTCACCGAACGCCTTGCTCGGCACGTTCACTCCGGAGAAGAGCTCGAATCCGGCGGCGCGCCAGGCGTCCACGCCACCCGCCAGCCCCGACACGTCGGAATAGCCGAGCTCGGCCAGGCGCCGGGCGGCTCGCGCATCGAGCCCGTCCGCGCCGCTCACCAGCACGATGCGCGTGGTCCGACGCGGCACCAGGTCGCCGATCAGGAGCTCCAGATGGCTGAACGGGACGCACACGGCAAAGAGCAGGTGCGACTCCGAGAATGTGCCCTGCTCGCGCACGTCGATCAGGGCGAGCTCGCCGTCACCGAGGAGCAGCTCCCTGAGCTCGACCGGGGAAATGGTGTTCATGTCAGCCTCCTGGGCTGGTGCCAAGCCGTTTACCCCAGTGTGGTAGCGTAGCCCGATGATTTCCACGCCCCCGACGGTGGTGTTCGGCGCCAGGCACCGGCTCTCCGCGTTCGCCATCCTTTCCCTGGCCGCCTTCTCCGTCTTCGCCGCGCTGGATCTCGATGCGGCGAAGCGGATCACCATCGGCATGCGGGATGCGGTGACCGGTCACTTCGACTGGCTGTTCGTCGCGGTGGTGAGCGGGGTGCTGCTGCTGGCGATCGGCCTTCTGTTTCTCCCCGGTGCCTCCCGCCGCATCGGACGCGACGACGAGCTCCCCGAGTTCTCCCGCTGGTCCTGGTTCGCCATGCTGTTCAGCGCCGGGCTGGCATCGGGTCTGGTGTACTGGGGGACTGCGGAGCCCGTGACCCATTTCGGCGGCAACCCCTTCGTGAGCGCGGACGCCGACGGCAGGCTGGCCGCTACCCGGGCCGTCACCATCACCGTCTTCCACTGGGGACTGCACGGCTGGGGCCTGTATGCCATCGCCGGACTGGCCATCGGCCTCTCGGCCTACCGCCAGGGCAGGCCGCTCACCTTCAGCGCCGCCCTCGCTCCGGTCATCGGTGACCGGCTCGCCTCCGGGTGGGTGGGGCACGCCGTCGACCTGCTCGCGCTCTACGGCACCGTATTCGGCGTGGCAACTTCCATTGGACTCGCCGTGGGCAGCATGAACGCCACCATCGAGCCGCTCGGCACCGTACCGTTCAATCTCTACTCACAGCTCGGGATGGTGCTGCTGGTGAGCACGCTGGGTGTGTTGTCCGTTCTCTCGGGCGTAGCGCGGGGAATCCGTCGGTTGAGCGAGTTCAACGTCTGGCTGAGTCTGGCGCTGATGGCGGCCATCGTGGTCGTCGGCCCTACCACCTGGCTGATGACGCAGCTGCCGGCGAACGTGGCCGACTATGCGGTCAACGCCCTGCCCATGGGTTTCTGGATCGCCGACGATGCGGCCGGACACGCCTGGCAATCCGCATGGACGGTGTTCTACTGGGGCTGGTGGCTTGCCTGGACCCCGTTCGTCGCCCTGTTCATCGCGCGCATCTCCCGGGGCCGCACCGTGCGAGAGTTCATACTCGGAGTGCTCATCGTCCCCTCCCTGGTGGTGATCGTGTGGATGACCATATTCGGGGAAACAGCAATCTACGAGGACCTGACCACTCAGGGAGTGGTCAGCAGTGCGGTCTCCGCCGACTACAGTCTGGGCCTGGTCGTCACCATCGGGAATCTGCCCTTTCCCGCGCTGCACACGCTGCTGCTCGGGGTGGTCGCCGTGCTGCTCTTCACCTGGCTCATTACGTCCCTTGACTCCGCCACGCTGGTCATCTGCCACATCCTGCATCTGGACCATCTCGGCAGCATGAAGATCCTCTGGGGCTTCCTGGTCGGCGGCGTGACCTGCACGCTCATGCTCATCGGCGGCATCGAGGCTCTGCAGGCGGCATCCATCATCATCGGCCTGCCAATGGCGATCCTGATGCTGGCCATGTCCGCCGCTGCGGTAAAGCTGATCGTTGGCGCCGCGCCTCAGGCCGCTGCGGAGTGACCGTTCCACCGTCAGGGCTGCTACCCAGCGATCATCGGCCCGGCTTCACGGCCAGCGTCTCGATGAGCTGCACGCTGTCTGCGTCGAGATTGCGACGCAGATTGTATGCCTTGGTCGGCACGTCCGGGCCCACGAGCAGATAGACCCCGAGCGCGGGAAGAACGGGCTCACCCACAGGCTCCTTCGCCCCGGCGAACGCCTGCTTCGCGAGCGGCGTCTTGTCGTTCCACGCGGCAATCTCGAATCCCGCAGACAGCATCGCCTCGCGAAACGATTCCGGCGGAACCAGAAAGCTCATGGAGCTGTCCTGAGCCCACGGTACGGGAAAGTGCAGCCTGCCGTCCGCACGCCCGCACAGCTCAT
This sequence comes from Pseudomonadales bacterium, assembly GCA_050118205.1. Taxonomy (GTDB): domain Bacteria; phylum Pseudomonadota; class Gammaproteobacteria; order Pseudomonadales; family Azotimanducaceae; genus SZUA-309. Next base: position 2,624 of record JASFLG010000333.1, on the reverse strand, counting down.
AGAAGACCGCCCGTCCCCCAGGTCTCAGCACCCGGAACGTCTCTCTCAGCCAGGCGGATTTGTCCTCGACGTTCATGTTCATCTGCAGCGACCAGATACCGTCGAACGTATCGTCCTCGAACGGCAGCGCCAGGGCACTCGCGGCGTGGAACCGGACCCGATCCTGCATGCCCAGCAGCCCGGTCAGACGCTCTGCGGCATCGATGTATGCGTCGCTGAGGTCTACTCCCGTCACGCGGCAGCCCACCTGGTGGGACAGCCGCCGTGCGGATCCGCCGATACCGCACCCTACGTCGAGGACGTGCATCTGCGGCGTGAAGCCGGAGAGCTCGATCAGCTCCCTGGTAGCCGTGTCGCCGCGGATATGGAACTCGTCGACCGGCTGAAGATCGTCCAGCGTGATACTCGAGAGATCCTTCCCCAGGGTCTGGAGCCCTTCGAGGATCCTGTCGTAGAGATCGTTCGGCGAGTAGTAACCGTGAATGTGTCCGACGTCCTCGGCAGCCATCCGATCCTCCATTGTGGGCGGTGCACCAGCGTATACCTCCGCGTCCGGCCGCGCACCAGAGAGAGGATGGCGACTCACCGGCGCTTCCGGTTCTCACGACCGGCGATTCAGGCCAGACACCTCCTTCTTTTGGCAACCGTCCATCTGACCGGCTATTCTTCGGGGCAAGGCCGGTGGCAGGGAATGCCGCCGCGCGCACGTGAGAGGAGGCACGGCGTTTGAGAGCAATGATCTGGCGTGATGGTAGCGCGCCGGAGACAGGGGCGGAGGCGCTCATTGAGCGGTGGCGGGCAGAACCGGACACCTACCTGTGGGTGGACCTGGATCACGATTCCGCGGACGCGGCCGCAGTGCTCGGCACATTCGGTGCCGACGAGGCCGTCATCGAGCAGTCCCTCGCGGTCCGCTACCCGCCAAAGATCGAGGCGCTGTCCGACGACGTCGTGTTCATCCTGCTGCGAGGGCTGGACGCAGTCTCCAGGTCAATCGACTTCGGCACCATACAGATCGCTTTTCTGGTCGGTCCCCGCTTCCTGATCAGCCGCCACAGTGCCCGCTCGCCATCCATCGAACGCGTCCAGGAGCTGCTGCAGACCGGTTCCGACCAGGTCGGTCGCCGGCCGGCCGAGCTCGCGCTGGATGTCGCCGAAGTGGCCGTCGGGCGCTATGTGCCCATCGTGCTCAACCTGGAGGGACGGCTCGAGACCATCGAGGACGAGATGTTCGAAAACCCGACGGACGACCTTCTGAACGAGCTCCTGGGGTACAAGCGGCAGCTCAAGAAGCTCCGGCGAATCGCCAGTTATCACGTTTCCCTGTTCGAACGGGTGCGACGCGACAGTCACCCGCTGTTCCGCGGGCGCGACAGGCAGGCCTCGGAAATCATCGAGCAGTTCGAACGCATCGTCAGCCTCTCCAATCTGCACAATGATCTGGCTAACGACCTGATGAACGGTTACCTGTCCCTCTCCTCGCACCGTCTCAATCACATCATGAAGGTGCTTACCGTCATTACCTGCATATTCGTACCGATCACCTTCATCGCAGGTATCTATGGCATGAACTTCGATTACATGCCGGAGCTCAACACACGCTACGCCTACTTCGGGGTGCTTGGATTCATGGCCGTGGTCGTCGTCAGCCTTCTGATTCTCTTTCGTCGCAAGCAGTGGTTTTAGCTGAATGGATACGCTGACAGAGTACTGGGATTCCCTCACCGGCATCCTGACGGCCGAGTGGGTAAAGGTGGGCAACACCCCCATCAGCGCCGGCTCGCTGCTGAAGCTGATCGTCTTCGTCATCCTCGCCTTCTGGGTATCCAGAATCGCCAGGCTCGGGCTTGGACGCCTGCTCAGAGCGCGCGGCGTGCAGCAGAGCACGATCTACGCCATCGACCGCCTCGCGCACTACGTGATCCTGGTGGTGGGCCTCGTCCTCGGCCTTTCCGCCGTTGGCTTCGACTTCACCAGCTTCGCCTTGATCGCCGGCGCGCTCGGACTCGGCATCGGTCTGGGCATACAACCGCTGGTGGTGAACTTCTTCGCCGGCCTGATCCTGCTGGTGGACAGAAGCCTGAAAGTCGGGGATTACGTCGAGCTGGAATCCGGGGTCCGGGGCCGTGTGCGCAAGATCAACATGCGCTATACGATCGTCACCAGCAACGACAACGTGGACGTTCTGGTGCCCAATTCGGAGTTCGTGGCCATGCGAGTCGTGAACTGGACCCACGACGAGGAGGTAGCCCGGATTCACATTCCGTTCGGGGTCGCCTACGGCACTGACAAGGAGCTCGTCAGAAGAGCCGCGCTGGAGGCGGCCGACAGCGTGCCAGCGGACATGGCCTACCTCTCCGGCAAGGCGCCCCAGGTCTGGTTCGTGGGCTTCGGCGATTCCAGTCTCGACTTCGAGCTCCTGGTCTGGCTCGGCGCAGAGAACGTGCGCCGACCGGCAGCCGTACGCGCGGCCTACCTCTGGGAGATCCACACCGCGCTGTACAAGTACGAAATCGAGATCCCGTTCCCGCAGCGCGATCTGCACGTGCGCTCAGTGTTCGGTATGAAGGATGAGGCAGCCCGCGACTACCTGAGCCCGGGCTCGAGAATCTGAGACGCTCGCT
>JASFLG010000332.1:0-5355 GCA_050118205.1 Pseudomonadales bacterium | reverse complement strand
ACGGACACGCGCCGGCGATCCTGCTCGTCGAAGGTGCGGGCCACGAAGCCCTGGCGGTCGAGGCCGTCCAGCAGCCCGGTGATGGTGGGCCGACGGACACCGATGCGCTCCGCAAGCCAGGAGGGGGAGACCGGTTCTCCGGCGGCCAGCAGCTCCGTCATCACCGAATACTTGCCGGGGGAGATGCCGTCGGCGGTGAACTGCTCGAGGAAATGGGTCAGCAGGCGTTTCGATACCCGCAGCAGCTGCATACAGTCGGCCACTGCCGATGCGTCGGTTTCCGGATCGCCGAGACCGCGCTCAATGAGTTGCAGCGCGGGGGTGTCCTTGAGAGGCAGCTCCATCGGCATCGGTTCCCGGGAAGGTAGGTACCTAAAAGTAAGGAGCCTAACTATATCGCCGAACCGGAGAAAGGCAAGCCTCGCTTGCCTCGGATCGCCGGGATCAGGTGCCGCAGAAGGTCCGGGTCACGCGCTCGTGCGGTTCCGGTGGCCGGGCGTATTCCGCGTCTTCCGGCCGCTCGTCGAACGGATGGGCGAGCACGCTCAGGAGCTGCTCGAAGGGCGCGAAGTCGCCTTCGGACACGGCGGACTCGATCACTCGCTCCACCTGGTGGTTGCGTGGGATGAAGACCGGATTGGTCTGCCGCAATGCGTTGACGATCGCGGTTTCCGTGCCTTCGTTGGCCAGACGCGCCCGCCAATCCGCGAGCCAGGACGCGCGCTCCTCGGTGGGTGGCAGATACGCTTCCAGCGATTCCGGGGCATAGCCGGCCTGCACCACGTCCGCAAGCCATCGAAACGTGAGCGTGAAGTCCGCGCCGGCAGCTTCCATGAGGCCGAGCAGCCGTCGGATGAGTGTGGCGTCGGTCGCGCACGGTTGGCTGAGGCCGAGCTTCTTCCCCATCACGTCGATCCAACCCGCCTCGAATCGGGTACCGAAACCGTTCACGGCATCGGTGGCGAGGCGCACGGCTTCGTCCTCGTCGTCGGCCAGCAGCGCAAGCAGGGTCTCGGCGAAGCGCGCGACGTTCCACTGCGCAATCCCGGGCTGTCGGCCGTATGCATACCGCCCCATGTGGTCGATGGAGCTGAACACCTTCTGCGGATCGTATTCATCCAGAAAGGCGCAGGGCCCGAAGTCGATGGTCTCGCCGGCGATGGATACGTTGTCCGTGTTCATCACGCCGTGAATGAAGCCCACGCCGAGCCAGCGCGCCACGAGCAATGCCTGGCGCTCACAGAACCGTTCCAGCAGCGCCAGGTAGGGTGCCGGCGAACCCGCGATCTCCGGATAGTGGCGCGCGATCACATAGTCGGCCAGGGTGCGCACCGCATCGTGATCGTTACGGGCAGCAAAGTACTGAAACGTGCCGACCCGCACGTGACTCCTCGCCACCCGGGTGAGAATGGCGCCCGGCAGGGCCGTTTCCCGATACACGGCCTCGCCGGTGACGACCGCGGCCAGGGCGCGTGTGGTGGGAATGCCGAGCGCATGCATGGCCTCGCTCACCACGTATTCGCGCAGCACCGGTCCGAGTGCTGCGCGTCCGTCGCCCTGACGGGAGAACGGTGTGCGGCCGGCACCCTTGAGCTGCACGTCGCGACGGTCGCCGTGCCGGTCGATCACCTCGCCGAGCAGCAGCGCGCGGCCGTCACCGAGCTGCGGGACGAAGTTGCCGAACTGGTGTCCGGCATAGGCCATGGCGAGCGGCTCGATGCCCGGCACGGGGTCGTTACCGGAAAAAATCCCGGCCCACGTCTCGAGCGGCTTGGCGTCCGGATCGAAGCCGAGCTCGCGCGCAAGGTCCCGGTTCAGTCGCACCAGACGCGGCTCGGGGACGGGATCGGGCGGCTGGCGCGAGTAGAAACGCTCCGGCAGGCGTGCGTAGCTGTTGTCGAAATCGGGTAGACCGGCGAGTGCGGTCGCCATGTGGACTCTGCCTCCAATCGTGTCTGGCGCGATGGGTTGCCTGTCCGTACTACCTTAGTCCCTGCCGGTGCGCTCGGCTACCGGCAACCAGCGTCGCCTCAGCGGCTACAGGCCACGGCTCGCGAGGACGTCACGTATCTCGCACCTTGCTTGCCTTGTCAGCCCGATATCCGCGAGATCGCGCTCGGTTGTTCTGGCAAGGCGTCCGATCGTCGTGATCTCGTGCTGCTTGAGAACCCCCGCCGTTCGCAACGTCAGTTGCAGGCGATCGATCGACTGATCAAGGTTGGACGGTTCATTTTCTGGATTCCGCGTGGTCATGCTTGCTTCCTTCGGACGCAGGAAGAGCCGGCGAGCAGCCGTGTACGACTCACCGGTCTTGCGCATTCTCGCCCGGATGAGCTTTTTCAGGTCGCTACTGGATGTCATGGCTGGCTGTCATCGGTCTTCCACTCAGCACACGGCTCCCCAGGCGACCCGCGCTGAGGCGGATTGACGATGACGCTTCGAGGATCTGCTCCCCTTTGCCTCGCAGGGGACCATGCCTGGGATGGTCCGAGAGGTTGTGCGTGAAGCTCGCGCGTTAATGGTCAGAGATCCGCGGGAGACTGTCAAATCACTGCTATCATCCCTTGGATCGTCGCAGGGGGGAGAGGGCCATGACCGGCTTCCGGAGCAACGGCTTCACCCGCCAGTTCGAGCTCGACTGGCCGATCGTGCAGGCGCCGATGGGTGGTGTGGCGGGCCCGGAGCTGGCCGCTGCCGTCGCCAACGCGGGTGGGCTGGGCATGCTGCCCGTGTGGACCATGCCGCCGGCAGACGGCGCGGAAGCGATCCGGGTGACACGGGCGCTCACGTCCGGCTCGTTCGGCGTGAATGTCCGTGCGGATCTGGTTCAGCTCGATGTGATCGGGGCGGCGATCGATGCGGGAGCGTCCATCGTGCACCTGTTCTGGGGCGACCCGACGCCGTGCGTGCCACCGATACGCGCGGCGGGCGCGAGAATGATGGTCACGGTGGGAGATCCCGAGATGGCGCGCGTTGCGCTGGATGCGGGGGCTCAGGTGCTGGTCGCCCAGGGCGTGGAGGCGGGCGGACACGTGTTCGGTACTACCCCGCTCAGGGCGCTGCTGGACGCCGTCATCCCCCTTGCCGGCGAGGTGCCGGTGCTGGCTGCGGGCGGACTGACAGACGCGGAAGACGTCGCTGACGTCATGTCGCGGGGCGCTGCCGGTGCGGTCCTCGGTACCCGTTTTGTCGCCACCGAGGAATCGGATGCGCACGCGGACTACAAGCGTTTGCTCATCGAGGCAGGGGGAGGGGACGTCACGGTCCTCTCCGAGTGCTTCGAGATCGGCTGGTCGGGTGCACCGCATCGGCACCTGAAGAACGGGACTTTTTCCGCCTGGGAGGCCGCGGGCGCGCCTGAACCCGGTCAGCGCCCGGGCGAGGGTGACATCGTTCTGCGCGCTGGGGGCTCGGAGATCCCGCGCTACTCGGTCATGCCGCCTCAGCGCGGCATGTCAGGCGACATCGCTGACGCTGTGCTCTACGCCGGTACCGGTGTCGGTAAAATCCGTGACTGCCCGACGGCCGCGGAGGTGTTGAGCCGGTTGACCGCTGGATTGTGAAGCGCATGCGGCGACGGCGATAGCCGGGTTTCGAGCTCAGCCCGCCGCCCGACCGAACTCGAACGGCTCGAGCGTCCGCTGTGCCCGCTCCCGCCATTTGTGCCAGTAGCCTCCGCCATAGTAGGCGAGGCTGCCGGGCTCCGCGTCGCCGTGGCCGTTGTAGTAGGACAGACAATCGCGCAATGGCGCCGTGGCGATGTCGGCCATCCGGCAATGCTCGGCGTACTTCGCTTCCGGTTCCTGCTTCACGTCCACCACGTTATTGCCCTGTTCGCGCAGTGTCTCCAGCATCCAGACGATGTAGTCCGCATGGGTGTCGATGGCGTCGGTGAAGTTGAAGCTGCCGCCGCCGCCCTGAGGCCCGGAAACGATGAACAGGTTCGGAAAGCCGTGCGAGTGGATGCCGAGAAACGTGCGCGTACCGTCGTTGTGCCACTTGTCATAAAGGGTGGCACCATCCCGACCGCGGATCATGTTGAATGTGGAGGTGGCCATCCACTGAAACCCGGTGGCGTAGATGAGCACGTCGAGCGGGTACTCCCTGCCGTCGTGCACCACGCCGCGCTCGTTGATCTCCTGCACGCCCATGGGCGCCGTATCCACCAGGTGCACGTGCGGAAGGTTGAATGTGGGCAGGTACTCGTCGTGAAACGTGGGGCGTTTGCAGCCATAGGGGTAGTATGGCTTCAGGGCCGCGGCCGTCGTCGGGTCCCTGACGATGGCGTCCACCCGGGCCCGGATCTGCTCCATGATGCGGAAGTTGGAGTCGAGCTGCGCCTGGATCAGCTCCTCGGGCGTGAGCTCGCGCTCGTGCTGCTTGCGTTCCTTGAAATCCGGGACTCGTCCGGCCAGGTAGTCGTCGTTCGCCTTGATGGCCGTTCGACCGGCGGAGATCTTCGCAAACCGCGCGCGCCGCGCCCGTGCCCAGCCAGGCTCGTTCTTCCAGGTCTCGATTTCCTCGGGGGTGGTGGCGCGCTGGTCGCGCACGTCGATGGAGGAGGGGGTCCGCTGAAACACGTAGAGCTCCTTCACCACCTTCGCAATCTCGGGAATCACCTGAACGGCGGTGGCGCCCGTGCCGATGATGCCGACGGTTTTGCCTTCCAGATCCACGTGATAGTTCCAGCGGGAGGTGTGGAACGACTCGCCCTGAAACTTCTGCATGCCGTCGATGCGGGCCAGCTTCGGGGTGGTGAGGATGCCGTTGGCGAGAATCACGTAGCGGGCGCGCATGGCGTCGCCGCGGTCGGTGAACACGGTCCAGCGGCCGGCAGCCTCGTCCCACTCGGTCCGCTCCACCGTGGTGTGGAACAGGCAGTGGTCGTAGAAGCCGAACTTCTCGGCCATGCTCTGACAGTACTCCATGATCTCGAAGCCAGAAGCGAACTTCATGCTCGGGAAGTAGCCCATCTCTTCGAGCAGCGGCAGGTAGGAGTAAGCCTCCACGTCGCAGGCGATCCCGGGATAGCGGTTCCAGTACCAGGTGCCGCCCACGTCGCCGCCCTTCTCGCAGAACCGTACGTCTGTGAATCCGGCCCGGCTCAGCTTGTACCAGAGCAGCAGGCCGGCGAATCCGGCGCCGACCACCAGGATCTCGCATTCGTCGGTGAGCGCGTCGCGCGCCACCGGTTCCGCCGAGTAGACGTCTTCGAGGTACCGGGCGAACTCGCCTTCCATGGCCATATAGTCGGCGGCGCCCCTTCGGGCCTCCTTGAAGGCGCGATACTTCGCCTGCTCCTCAGCATCGAACACCGCCCCGGCGGGGGGCTCCGGCAGAGTGGTCAGGGCGGCG
>JASFLG010000331.1:0-5363 GCA_050118205.1 Pseudomonadales bacterium | reverse complement strand
ACCCGGATCCTGTGCTCCTGTCGCTGACCCCCAATGGAACGCGCGTCCTGCTGGCGCTCGGATTGAAGGAACCCCTCGGCGCGATCGCCCTCGCCCCCATGTTCGGCGTGGTCCGGAGCAGCCGCACAGGGTTCATGCTCTCTCAGCGGCCGTTGGGCGGCTTCTCGGAGGCCCGTTACGGTGCCCCGTTCTGCGTGGTCGGGACGGGTGATCTCAACGCCACATTGCGGGACGCGGCGGTATCGCTCGGGGTGCCCATCGAACGGGGTTGCCGGGTCGAGAACGTGGAGACGACCTCGGCAACCCTCGTGCTTGCCGATGGCTCGCGGGTCCGGCACGCGGCGCTGGCCGTGGCCACGGGCATCCCGGCGAAGACCGATGAGCCGGAGCTGTCCGCACTTCTGGAATCCCGCTCCTGGCGCGTGCCCGACGCGCTCACGGTCATCCGGGCCCGCATACGGCGGGACGCACCGGATCGGGACCATGCCCGTTTCGTCAACACCTGGATCGGGCCGGAACTGTCGGTGATCGAGCACCCCGCGCCGGTGGCGCGCGGGGCCGGGCAGGAGGTGGAGCTCACCATGGTGATCACCGCGCCGCGACCGGACCGAGCCGCCGCTGCCGTGCTCGCCGACCGCCTGGCAAAGTGCCACCCCCACCTGGTCGCCCTGGCAACCGCTGCGGAGGCCGAGTACGTCGACCAGCCACTGGCAGGCCCGGCCACGGCGTGGCAATCCGGGCGGACTGCCCTGCTCGGCGACGCCGCGCACGGCGGCGCGCTGTATCCCGAGCTCAACCCGTCACCGGTGCTGGAGGATGCCTGGATCCTTTCGCGCATGATGGAGCGCTCCGAGGAAGCCCCTTACGAGGAATTCCCCGCCTACGAGCGCTTCCGCCGGCCGCGGGCCGAACGCCTGAAGGCGTTTGCAGCCAGTGAGCTCGAAAGCCACACCCTGGTCCCGCCGGGGGCGGTCTGGCGGCGCAACTTCGCCTGGTCCATGACCAGCCGGTTCCTGCCGGAGATTGCCCTGCAGCGTCTTGACTGGCTCTACGGCTACGACTGCATCCGGGGATTCGCCTGACCCGCGGGCACGCCGAATGATTCGTGGGAGGCGGGTACCGCCAGGTTCATTGCCCGGACAGGACACTAGCTCGGGAAGATCCGCTCCAGCCGATCCAGGTCGTTGATCACCCGCCAGTGGCCCCCGGACTGCTGCACACGGGACTCCCAGTCTGCCAGCCGGTCCAGGTACTCGCGGGGATCCACGTTGTCAGAGCGCAGCTTGGTCACGTTCATTGCGACCACGTCCACGTCCGTGAAGGTCATGCTGAAATCCCGGACGTAGCCAGCCTGCAGGTCTTCCTTCAGATCGGAGAAGATGAAGATGGTCTTCCTGCCGGGATCCTTCTCGTTCAGGTACTCGAGCGCCTGCAGCAGGCCGCCGGAGATGTCCGTGTAGCCTGCCGGCTTCACGGTACGTACGAACTCGTTCACCTGCTCCTGAAACTGCCGCTTCTGGCCATTGGCCGCGCTCGGACGGTCGTCGAACGTGACCTTGGCGACGATGTCCTTCTCGCTGAAGCTGCCCGTGTCGATGCGCGCCACCGCGAACGAATCACCGGGATTCAGCCTGGAAAGGGTGTAGTTGATGATCTGCTGGGCCTTGCCGATCTCGTCGCTGTACGTACCCGACGTGTCGAGCAGCATGTACACGCCCATGTTGTGCTTGGTCGGCTCGCCGCAGCCGCCCGTGGCCGCCACAAGCACGATCATGATGACGCCGGACAGACGCCCGACGCCGGTCCGGAGATTCGGATGCTTCTTCATGCCGGGGTTTCTCCATATCGGAAAGTGACCGAGCCCGAGTCCTCGGGCTCCCGGGGGGCGGATCCCTCGTCCTGGTGCTCCTGCGCCATCCGGGCCGCCGCACGGGTGGCCGCCCGCTCGCGCCGCCGGACCACCGCGCCTTCGAGCCAGAGCGGAGCAAAGATGAGCAGGTCATAGAGATGCAGAACCACCACGCCCGCCTGCCAGGCCGCATTGCCCAACAGGCGCAGAACCATCACCAGGAGGTTGAGCACACCCATCACGACAATGCCCGCCACGTGCCGGAACGTCTGGATGAACGACTCGAGTGGAATGGCGACGAACGTGAGCGCGAACGGCAGTACGAAGCCCATGCCCATCTGCGCCGCCGTGGTGATCCACATCGTGTCGGAGGAGAGCATGGCCGCGTCGACCCCGCGCAGTGCGGACGACGTGGCCAGCTCGTCCTGCAGCAGGACCTCGCGCATGTATGCGAGACCGGCCTCCACCGAGGCGAGCGTGGTCAGGAGCCCGAGCGATACCCAGACCATGGTGAGCCGTGTGCGCTCCGGCAGCGCCGAGATCACCGGAAACAGCCGGGTGATCCGGAGCGACTCCATCAGAAACAGCCCCATGGACATTTCCACCAGGATGATGACGAGAGCCGCGATGTTGGCCGTCTGAAACGGTCCAATGTAGCTCGTGCCGCCCACCATCTCTGCCATGGGCCGGGCGATCAGCGAGAAGTTGATGACCGCGCCGCCGATGGCGATCAGCATCACCAGGGTCGAGATGCAGAACTGCACCAGTGCTGACGTGGAGAGCATCTGCACGGCGTGATTGGAGCCGCGGACGATCTCCTCGTACTCCTCCATGTGTCGATCGACGCTGCGCGAGCGCTCGAGAATCGAGTTGATGGCCCGGTCGGTCTCCTTGAGCGTGCTCTGAATGGTCTGCCAGGCGGGTCGCATCCGCGACAGCAACTGGTGCCGCTTCTTGCTCGCCTCCCGGTACGCCGCGAGCGACTGCGCCTCGGCCCTGGCAAGCGACCCGTGGATGGCTTCCAGCACGTGCTTCACCGTCGGATCCGCCTTGGCGCTCACCTTGGCTACCGCATCCACGGCCCGGCTCCAACCGGGCACCTCGGGGGGCACATCCGTCGCGTTCTGGTGGTCCTCGTCGATGCGCTGGATGGTCTCGGAGAGCAGCCGCTGAGTTTCCGGGTAGCGCGCCAGGTCACGGTTGACGGTGGCGGTGATCCGCTCGAACTCCCGGCTCATGAGCCTTTCTTTCGCTTCCCGCCCCTGAGCCAGCAGAACCTCGCGGTTCCGCTCGGCCATCGACTCACGAGCGCTGACGACGCCCCTGGCGGCAAGCCGCAGGAGCCCACGGATCAGACGGGCAAACGACATGATCGCCCGCCGGGCCGACGAGCGCCCGAAGTACAACGCCATCATCAGCACCGCGACCCAGATCAGCCCGGACAGCCACGGGCTGTCCGTCAGCATTAACAGCTTGTCCATTGGTCAGTCCCCTTCTCGTCCCTGGAGGCATACGGATTGGATAAACCGGGGCCCGACGGCCCCGCACCTCCAGACCAGTCTGACCAAGCCCGCCGGGACAAAATGCGAACTGCCCGGCAATTCAGGCCGCGACGACCCATGCCGGGCGACCCGAGTTCAAAGGGAGACGGTGCGCTGGATCACAAAGCCGCGGCGCGTGCGAATCGAGGTCAGCTTCCTTAACATACGCCGGGCCTGGAAAGGGAGACCCCATGTCCGAAAGCATTCGCGCCTTCGTCGACGAGCGCTGGGAGGCGAGTATCCTCCCCACGCTGTGCGACTACATCCGGATCCCGAACAAGTCCCCGATGTTCGACCCCGACTGGGAGGCGAACGGGCACATGCAGCGGGCGGTAACCCTGCTCAGCGACTGGTGCGACTCGGCGGACATAGAGGGCCTGCGCTGGGAGGTGGTGGCGCTGCCCGGCCGGACCCCGGTGCTGCTCTGCGAGATCCCCGCCTCGGCCGGGGCCACTGACGCCGGCACCGTGCTGCTCTACGGCCACTATGACAAGCAGCCCGAGTTCCTCGGCTGGCGGGAGGGCCTCGCGCCCTGGGAGCCGGTGCTCGAGGATGGCCGGCTGTACGGCCGCGGTGGCGCTGACGACGGTTACGCGTTGTTCGGCTCGCTCACCGCCATCGCCGCGCTGCAGGCCGACGGCGTCCCGCACGCCCGCTGCGTCGTGCTGATCGAAGGGTGCGAGGAGAGCGGCAGCTTCGACCTGCCTTTCTACGTGGAGGCGCTCGCCGACCGGATCGGCAATCCGGATCTGGTCATCTGCCTGGACGCGGAGTGTGGAAACTACGACCAGCTCTGGGCGACCACATCGCTGCGCGGCATGCTGCCGGGAGTGCTGACCGTGGAGGTGCTCACGCAGGGGCAGCATTCCGGGGCCGCCGGGGGGATCGTCCCATCGAGCTTCCGGATTCTGCGCCGGATTCTGGAACGCATCGAGAGCGGGGACACGGGGGAGCTGCACCCCTGCCTGTACGTCCCCATTCCCGAAGCCGCCGAGCGTCAGCTCGAGAAGGTGGCCCAGGTTCTGGGCCCGACGATCTACGAGCGCTTTCCGTGGGCCGGCGACACGCGGCCTGTGTCAGGCGACACCACGGAGCTGCTGAAGAACAACACCTGGCGGCCGAGTCTAGCCACCGTCGGCCTGTCCGGCGCCCCGGAAGTGGGCAACGCCGGGAACACCCTGCGTCCGTCGACCAGCGCGCGGCTCACGCTGCGCCTGCCACCGACGCTGGACGCTGCCGCGGCCGCGCAGGAGATCAAGACCGAGCTCGAGCGCGATCCCCCATACGGCGCGACGGTGCGCTTCGCTCTGGACACCGCTCAGACGGGCTGGAACGCACCGCCCTTCTCCCCCTGGCTGGAGAAAGCCATCGAGACCGCCTCACAGACCTACTTCGGCAAGCCCGCCATGTACATGGGCTGCGGCGGCACGATTCCGTTCATGAAGATGCTTGGCGATGCGTTCCCGGGTGTGCAGTTCTTCGTAACCGGCGTGCTCGGCCCGAACTCCAACGCGCACGGACCGAACGAGTTTCTGGAGATCGCGACGGGGAAACGGGTCACCGCCTGCGTGGCCGACGTCCTCGCCGACCACGCACGCCGGTCGACCCGATGAGTGGTCGTACCGTGCGACGCGCCCGTTACTGGAGCAGACGGCTGTTGGAACCGAAGCTCCTGCGCAGGAAGTCCATCTGGTCGCCCAGTATCCGTCCGCTGTTGGTCAGCGCCAGGTACTCGGCGAAGTTCGGCACGTATGGCAGCGCCAGGAGCTCCATGCCGCACTCTTCGAGCAGGCGATTGCCCTTGTGATGATTGCAGCGCTTGCACGCCGCAACCACGTTGAACCACCCATCCTTGCCGCCGCGGGAGGTGGGGACGACGTGGTCCCGGGTCAAACCGCCATCGCTGAAGGTACCGCCGCAGTAGAGGCAGACGTTGAGATCACGTCGGAACAGCGCTTCGTTGGTCAGCGGAG
>JASFLG010000330.1:0-5364 GCA_050118205.1 Pseudomonadales bacterium | reverse complement strand
GAGCAGCGTTCGCGACCGCTCGTCCGACGGCACAGGATGGAGCACATCCCTGGTCGCGGACTCGACGTTCTCCCGCATTGCCTCGGTGATGAGCTCGAGCGGGGTCGGCTCGGGCTCGGGCTGCCACGGGGCCTTCGGCGCTGGTGGCGGCTTCGTGTCGGGCTCGAAATCCATGAGGATCATGGTCAGCTCGATACCGGAGACCCCATCGATCATCGCGTGATGCACCTGCTGCAACAGCAGCGTTTTGCCAGGCACCCCGTCCACCACGTAGGACATCCACAACGGGCGGGAGCGGTCGAGAAGCGCTTCGTTCACTTCGAGCAGCGCGTCCACCGCTTCCTGCACGGTGCTTCCCTGCGGCACGGAAAAAGGCCGCACGTGGTTTTCCACCTTGAAGTCCGGATCGTCCACCCACTTCGGGTGCGCAAGATTGAAAGGGACGAAGGCGAGCTTCTGCAGATACCGCGGCACCAGATGCATCCGCGCCCTGAAGTGCTCGAGCACGGTCTCATAGGAGAGCTCACCTTCGAGAATGAAGATCGCGGCCGTATGCATCGGGCCGCTCGCGGTCTCGGTGTACAGAAAGGAGGCGTCGTGCTCGCTCAGTCGCATTCCGACTCCCCCGTCCCCAGCATCGGAAACGTCCGCTCCATGGCTTGCCCCTCTTTCCCTGTCGCCAGGCACCTACTAAATCATGCCGCCATCGCCCACGGCAAATCCGCGCCAGGACGCTCAGCGCAGGCTGAATCCCTCGTAGCCGTGCTCGGCGACCTCTTCCAGGCGGGCGCGATACGTCGGTGAGCCGCCCAGATAGATCATGTAGCGCAGCCTGTCGTGGCCTTCCACGTTCGAGTTGTAACCGGTGAACCAGGACTTGGTCCGGGTCAGCAGCTGGCCTTCGTATGAACGCATGATGTCCGCAACCCAGGTGTCTTCCGCCTCCGGGGTCGCCTCCACCCGGGTCAGGCCGTGCTCGCGCAGGTAGCCGATCAGCCTGGCCGCCCAGTCGACGCCTACCTCAATGTTGGGCGGAAAGTTAGACGATACGGAGGCGCCCTGCGGTCCCGCGAGGGTGATCAGGTTCGGGAAGCCCGCACTCGCGAGCCCCAGGTAGGTGATCGGCCCGTCGCGCCACTTCTCCCTGAGCGTGTGGCCACCGGTACCGACGAACTCGATACGGTCGAAGGCACCGGTGATGGCATCGAACCCGGTGGCGTAGATGATGATGTCGAACGGCCGTTCCCCATCGGTCGTGCGGATCCCGTTCGGCGTGATTGCCTCGATGGGGGTGTCGTTGACGTCCACCAGGTGGACGTTGTCGCGGTTGTAGGCCTCGTAGTAGTTCGTCTCGAGGGGTACCCGCCGGGTGCCGAAGCCATGATCCTTGGGAATCAGCTTCTCGGCGACCTCGGGATCCTTCACCCGTTCACGGATCTTGTCGGCGATGAAAGCCGAGTAGGCTGTATTCGGGCCCTCTTCCACCAGCACGTCACGGAAGTTGCCGAGCCATACGCCGAAGCCGCGGGACTCGTAAAGCTCGTTCCAGAACTGCAGCCGCTCCTCCTTCGGCACCGCATCGAAGGCGCGATAGTCGGGCCCGTGCAGGAAGCTGCCCGGAGTCTCCCGGCAGCGGGCGAAGATCTCCGGGTACCGCACCCGGATCGCCTCCATCTCCTCGGCGCTGATCGGCGCGTTGTTGAGCGGCGCACACCAGTTCGGCCGCCGCTGGTAGACGGTCAGGTCGGCAACCTTGTCCGCGATGGCCGAAATGACCTGAACGCCGGTGGCGCCGGTGCCGATCACGGCCACGCGCTTGCCTTGGAGCTCCACCGGCTCGTGGGGCCAGTAGTAAGTGTGAAACGACTGCCCCTTGAAGGTCTCGCGTCCCTCGATGCGCGGCAGCGTCGCTGCGGAGAGCATACCGATGGCGGTGACCAGGAACCGGCAGGTCATCTCCCGGCCATCCTCGAGGTGCACCGTCCAGCTGTCGTCCCCGCTGTTGAAGGTGGCAGATTGCACTCGGCAACCGAACTGCATGTGCCCGGCGAGGCCGAGCTTCTCCACCACGAACTCGAGGTAACTCAGCGTCTCCGGCTGCGCGGCGAAGTGCTCCGACCAGTTCCACTCCTCGAGGATTTCCTCATCGAAAGAGTAGCCGTAGGTGTAGGACTCCGAATCGAAGCGGGCGCCCGGATACCGGTTCCAGTACCAGGTGCCGCCCGGCCCATCACCCGCCTCGAGGACGATCGCGTTCGTACCCTGCTCCAGCATCCGGTGCAGCATGTAGATCCCGCAGACACCGGCGCCGATGATGATCACCTCGTGGTCCGGCTCATCGCCACTCATAGCACACAACTCCCTCGCTCGAATGGGATCTCCGGAGCCTACCCGGCGCGCGCGCGTCACGGCAACTGCGGATACCCCGTAGCGCCTTCAATCGATGCCGAGCTTCGTCGCCAGGTCGTCACCACCTCGCGGAACCGCCCCGATGCCCCGCACCCCGAAGCCGCCGTCGTGATTGAGCACCGCTCCCGTGGCCGGCACGTTGTCCTCTCTCGAGGCGAAAAAGACGTAGGCCCCCGCATACTCGGCTGGCGTCGGCATACGGCCGATGGGCACGAACCCCGAGGCAGTCTCGGACAGTCGCTCACCGGGAAAGCGTCGCGCTTCCATGCCGAGGCTCTCCGGGCCCTTGAGCTGCGTGGAGATGGCGCCCGGGGCCACACCGTTCACCCGGATCAGGGGCGCGAGCTCGAACGCCAGCTGGCGGACGAGACCCACCACCGCGTGCTTGGTGGCCGTGTACAGGGGCCCGCCGCCCGCGGGCAGGAAGCCGGCGTTGGAAACGGTGAAGATCAGCGCGCCGCGGCTCCTGGCCAGCGGCTCAAGCGCCGCCCTGGCAAGCATCAGATAGCCCAGCACATTGATGTGAAACAGCTCGTCGAACGTGTCGGCGAGCTTGTCCTGGGGCAGGTCGACGAGTGCCACGTTGTAGTCCCAGATGCCGGCATTACCGACGGCCGTGTCGAGGCCGCCGAACACGTCGACGCAGGCGGACACGGCCCGGGCATTGTCGTCGTAGCTGCGAACGTCGCCCACCGTGCACACGACGCGCTCGCCGTGGCGCTTCGCGAGCTCCGCCGATCCCGCCTCGGAGCGATCGAGGACGCCCACGTTCGCACCTTCGGCGAGAAAGCGCTCGACGATGGCCGCGCCGAGGCCGGACGCCCCGCCGGTGACGAGCACGGTCTGATCGTCCAGCCGGCCCATCAGAAAATGCTCGACAGGTTCTGAGAGAGAATCACGGTCTGCTCGAGAAACAGATGCCTGCGTGCCAGCTTGAGCGACCCGTCCACACGCCGCAGCAGGTCCTCCCGGCGTCCGATCCAGCAGTCCTCCTCGCTCTCCAGCCGCGTGCGATAGAGCTGGAAGTTGGCGCCTACGAGCAACTCATCTCCGTCGACATCGAGCACCCGCACGTTAGTCACCAGATGCCGGGTGCGCGACGGAGGGTCCTCCGCCCAGGCCCGGCCCACGGCCAGGCGCTGCACCCTGAGCTCGAGCATGGCCCGGTCGTCGTCGAAAAACGCCATGTCCCCAGGTTGCGTGAACTCGTTGGCTATCTCTTTCGCCGTGGTCGTGCGCCGGATCGGCATCCAGTAGTGAACGTCGTCCGTGAGCAGCTCGAGCCACGCATCGAACGCACGGGCATCGAGCAGGGACGCCTCCCGGTAGAGAAACTCCTCGGCTTCATAGGTCAGCCGCATCCGCTCCTCGAAACTCAGATCGTCGAAAGCCGCCACCGGACCCCCTTCCAGACGGTCCGGTGATCATACTGCAATCAGCGCCTGATCTGTTTGGTGCCCCGCGGCCAGTTAGCCTTGAAGAGCGCCGGATTGAGTTTCAGATTCCGGGCCATGCCCGTGTAGTCGATGGTGAGCCGCTCTCCGGTGGAGACGTGCTCGATCACCTGGCGCGCCGGCATCCAGCTCGCCTCGTCGATCCAGAGCGTCACCTTGCCGACGATCTGCCGCTCGGCGTCCTTCTTCGGGGTGAGTTCCAGGAGCAGGGTGCGTTGACCGCGCAGCCTGTCCTCGCCGAGCATGGTCACCAGGTAGTCGTCCTGCAGGTCTCTGCCCGTGTAGGTGAACCCCAGAAACGCGTAGGGCTCCAGCCGGCCCTTGTGCTTGGACAGGGAGTAGCGATCGACGATGGCCTGCGCCGGATCGTAGATCTGCACTTCTCTGCTGTCGACGAGCATCACCCGGTTACCGGGTGCGTCTTCACTGACGCGCATGTTGCCTTTGGCGGTCATGTAGGTACGGCCCGTGAGGTTGCGCACCTCCTTACCATCCGAGCCGAGGGTGACGGCCGTCGCATCCGCCAGCATGGTCTGGAAGTCCTTGGCCTGTCGGTCTATCTGCTTGAGAGCAGAATCCAGCGTCCAGCCGAGCTCGTTCTCGGCAGCGCCTGCGTGCCCGGCGACGAACATCAGGATCAGTATGACGCCGCTACGGCCAACAACGGCTCCGTGACTCAAGATTCCGTGCATGAGGTCTCTCCTGCTTCCCTTCGGTCTGGAGACGTTATCTCAGAATTGTGCCCGGCGGTAGCAACCCCGTGCCTTCTAGGCGACCGGCGCGGGCGGTAAGGTGCGGGCAACACCGTTCAGGAGGCATCATGAGCTACATCATTGACACAGTGCAGGGCGACTGGGAGGCATTCCTGCGTTTCTCGCCACGATTGCTCTACGCGCTCATCGTGCTGGTGGCGGCCTACGTCGTGAGCCGGCTCGCGAGCGGCGCGCTCGACAGGCTTCTCAGGCGCAGCAAGCGCTTCAAAACCAATCGCAGCTTTCTGAAGCGGCTGGTCATACTGGCCATCAACTCGATCGGAGTGCTGTTCGCGTTCGGCACGCTCGGCCTGCACGCGGTGGTCACCAGCCTGCTGGCAGGAGGCGGCGTCGCGGCCGTGGTGCTCGGCTTCGCGTTCAAGGAGGTGGGCGAGAACTTCCTCGCCGGCTTCTTTCTGTCCTTCAGCCGTCCCTTCGAGCTCGGCGACCTCATTCAGACCGGGGATCTGACCGGCACGATCCGCGGCATCGAGCTGCGTCACGTGCACGTGCGTACCTTCGACGCGTGCGATGTCTACGTGCCGAGCGCGCAGATATTCCGCGAGCCGCTGTACAACTACACGCGCGACGGTCTGCGTCGACCGAGCTTCACCGTCGGGGTCGCCTACGACGCGCCGCCCGAGCGCGTGCTCGAGGTCCTCAATGCGGCAGTGCGCGAGGCGGCGGACGTTCTTCCCGAGCCTGCCTCGTTCATCTCGCTGAAGGAGTTCTCCGATCAGTTCATTACC
>JASFLG010000329.1:0-5387 GCA_050118205.1 Pseudomonadales bacterium | reverse complement strand
GCGGCCGGTGTGCTCGGCGGTCTGCCGGGCGACGGGCGCTATCGGGATGCAGCACTCGCTTCCTACGGCGGTCTCGCGATGGACAACGAGGACTACGAGCTCGCGGCGCGGATCTGGCTGACACTGCAGAATCAGACCTACTGGACGTCGAGCACCGCACAGGCGCGTCTGGCCTTCCCCATGAGCCTGGAGAAGCTGGCTTCCCGCGAGATGGCGCTGGCGCAGTACCGGGCGGCGGAGCAGAGCTTTGAAGCGCGGCTTGCGCTGCTCACCGACCTGTCTGCCCGGGCCCGGGATCCCGCCTGGGTGAAGAGTCTGCTGCTTGTGTTCTCCGCGCCGGAGCAGGACGACGAGCGCATGGCGGAGCTCGTGGAGCGCTGGGGCGCCCAGCTCGGCCACACCGACTGGCTCGAGTGGCTCGCCACCGAGGACACCCATCAGGTGCTGATGGAGTGGCGCGAGCTCCTCGCCATGCGTGATTGGCTGACGCTGCTGCCCGGGGAGATCGCTGCGTTCCAGGAGGTGTCCAACGAGCGCCGGCGCAGGAGCGCCGAGGCCAGACACCTGCTCGATGACGAATCGCTAATCGCCAGTCGCGATGCGCTCAGGGCCACTGTGGATGCCCAGGCAGCGGTGCTCGAATCGCTGAAGCGGGAGACGCCCACCCCGGAGATGGGTTGGATGGGCAAGCTCGCCAGCCCCGACGAGATGAAGCTGCTCGAGGACCTCGCGGGCATGCGCGCGCTGGTGAGCACGAACATGAAAGGCGCCGAGCAGAAGAAATGGCTCGGGCGCATTGCCCGCCTGGAAGGCACCGTCTTCTGGCAGATCGTCGACACCGGCCCGGCGCGGGTTCGCGAGCTCGAGAAGGCAGAGCGCGACAACATCGCGCTGCTTGCGGACGTGGATGCACGCATCACGCGCGTGAGGAACGCGGAACGCGAGTTCGCCGCCGGGGTGGAAACGGACTTTCTGGCATTCACCGATCGCGCCGACGTGCTCACGGCGGATGTGGGGCGCGCCCTGAACGAGCGGGAAGTCGCGCTCGCCGGCGAGATCCGCCGCGGTATGGCCCGCGAGATGCAGGAAGTGCAGCAGTATCTCCTGGTGACCCGGATCGGTATCGCCCGGGCAACCGACGCGCTCGCCATGGAGTCGCAGACCGTGGAGGGTGAGTGATGACCGGCCTGGTGCGCACCGCCGTCGCGGGGGGGCTGATCACGGCGCTCATGCTGCTCGTGGGCTGCACCTGGACAAAAGGGCCGCGCGCGGACGGTGACAGCATTGCGGATCTGGTCCGGGATCTGCCGGAAATCTCCGTCCGCGAAGGTCGGCAGCCGGTGAAGCCGACACGGGAGGAGGTGCTGGCCGCCTACGAGAAGGTCTACGGCCTCATCCCCGAGAGTGCCGAGAACCACGCCGTGGGCAAGCGTCTGGCGGACCTCAAGATGAGCGTCGGCGAGGATCTGGACGTGGCGGGTGCTGAGAATCCCTACCGGGACGCGGTGGCGCTGTACGAGAACCTGCTGGAATCGGCGGAGGAAGAAGGTCGGGACGAGATTCTCTATCAGCTCGCCCGTGCCCACGATCTGGTCGGCGAGAAGGACGCGACGGTCGGATACCTGGACCGGTTGATCAACGGATACCCGGACAGCACTTACGCTCTGGAAGCCCGGTTCCGGCGCGCCGAGATCGCCTTCTCGGATGGAGACTATACCGAGGCCGAGCGCGACTACGGCCGGGTCGTCGCCGCGGGACGCGAGACGCCGTACTGGCAGAACGCCACCTACATGCAGGGATGGGCGCAGTTCAAGCTCGGTGATCTCGATGCCGGGCTGGCGAGCTTCTTCAACGTGGTGGACAGCGTGCTCGGCGGGAAGCGATTCGAGGACCTGCCACCCACGGAGCAGGAACTTCTGGGCGACAGCCTGCGCGTGGTCACCCTCGCGCTGGCGTATCTGGATGGGCCCCGGACCCTTGCGGAGCACATGCGCAAGCTTGGCCGGCCCGACTGGCAGTACGAGGTGTATCAGGCGCTCGCCGACGACTATCTGACCAACGAACGCTACCTGGACAGCGTCGCCACCTGGCAGACGTTCATCGAGGAGAACAGCCTCGACCCCCGGGCGCCGAGCGCGCACATCGGCATGATCGAAACCCTGGTGAAGGCCGATTTTCCGAGCGAGATCCAGCCCAAGAAGGAAGAGTTCGTCAGCCGCTACGGGATCTACAGTCAGTTCTGGGCGATTCACGACCAGACGGTGCGCGATGGCTATCTGCCTGAGCTGCACACCTACCTGAAGGAGCTCGCCAACCTGGCGCACGGCAAGGCACAGGAGTCGGGCCGCAGGGCCGACTACCTTGCAGCGGCCGACTGGTACGACCAGATCGTCGTGACGTTTCCGGAAGACCCGTCAACGGCGGAGTATCTCTTCCTCCTCGGCGAGGTCTACACCGAGGCGGAAGACGATGGCCGCGCCGTGGCCGCCTACCAGCGGGTGGTGCACGAGTTCATCGATTATCCGCGCGCCGACGAAGCGGGATACGCCGCCATTCTCGGCTTCGAACGCCTGGTTGCTGCTGCCACGGATGAGGAGCGGGAGCTCTGGCAGCGTCTGATGATCGATGCTCAGATCGAGTTCGCCATGCTGTTCTCGGCGGACCAGCGGGCACCGGAGGTTCAGGGGGCGGCCGCGGACAGCCTTTTCGAGCTCGGCGAATACGAGGAAGCGGTGGATCTCGCGGAGAACCTGCTCGCCACGTGGCCGGGTGCTGACCCGGAGCTCATCAAGACGTCCCTGCTCATCGTCGGTCACGGCCGCTTCGAGCTGGGCGACTACGTGGCGGCCGAGACAGCCTACCAGCGGGTGCTTGCCCGGACGCTCCCGGACGACGAGCGAGCGGACGTCACCGAACGGCTGCTTGCGTCCGTCTACAAGCAGGGCGAGGCTGCGGAAGCGGCCGGCGAAACCGATGCTGCCGTGGCGCACTACCTGCGTCTGGCGGACATCGACCCGGACGCACCCCTTGCAGCCCAGGGCCAGTTCGACGCCGTGGCGGTGGTGGAGGGTGCGGGCCGCATCGCCGAAGCGGCGACGCTCCTCGAGGACTTCCGGGCGAGCTACCCGGACAGCGAGCTTGGCGCCGACGTGGAGAAGCGTCTGGCAGGCATGTACGAGCAGACCGGTGACTGGGCGAATGCCGCGGACGAGTACGTCACCCTGGCGAACTCGGCCGACGACATGGAGGTACGCCGACAGTCCACCTATCGGGCCGCCGAGCTTTATCTCGAGGCCGGCGACCGGCCCGGGGCCATCGCGCAGTTCGAGGCCTACGCACGCAACTTCGAACGTCCGCTGGACGTGAACCTGGAGGCAGTGGACCAGCTCGACACGCTCTACGAGGCGGCAGGGCAGCGCAAGGAGCGCTACTACTGGCTCAACCGCAAGATCGATATCCATCGGAAGATGGGCACCGCGGCGACGGAGCGAGCCACGTTCCTGGCTGCAGAGGCGCAGTACGTTCTCGCTGAGGACGAGCGCAGTAATTTCGAGGTGATCCAGCTCACCAACCCCCTGCCGAAGAGCCTGAAGCGAAAGCAGAAGGCGCTCAGGGACGCGGTAAAGGCCTACGAGGCCGTGGCGGACTATCAGGTGGCGGGTTTCTCCACTGCCTCGACGTTCCAGATCGCCAACCTGTACGCGTCGCTGTCCCGCTCGATCCTGGATTCCGAGCGGCCGCCTGGTCTCAGCGCGCTGGAGCTCGAGCAGTACGACATCCTGCTCGAAGAGCAGGCCTTTCCCTTCGAGGAGCAGGCCATCTCGCTGCACGAGATCAACATGCGACGCAGCTGGGAGGGTGTCTACGACGAGTGGGTGAAGAAGAGCTTTGCGGAGCTCGGCCGGCTGATGCCCGCGCGCTTCGACAAACAGGAGATTGACGTTGCTTATGTTGAAACCATTTTCTAGGAGCGTGCTGGCGGTGCTGCTGGCTGCGCTCCTGAGCGCTTGTGTCTCGCTTCCCGGCGGTGACCCTACGGCCAAGTCTTCGGAGTCGGTTGCCCATGGCACCATGGACCCGAGCGACCATCCTGCCGAGGTCACCACGGGTAGCGGGAACACCCGCGCGGCGGCACCGCCGGTGCCGGAGGTCTCGGACGCTGTCGCGGAGGAATTCAGCGAGGCGGTGAGTGCCCTTCAGGAGGGTCGCTATGCGGATGCGGAAGTGCTTCTGCTCACCCTCACCTCCGAGCATCCCGAGCTGGCCGGTCCCTGGATCAACCTCGGTCAGGTCTACGTGGCGCTGGACCAGCCGGAAGATGCACGACGAGCGTTCGAAGCCGCCGTCGCCGCCAACCCCTACAACTGCACCGCGCACAACGAGCTCGGACTGCTGGCCCGCAAGAACGGCGACTTCGAGGGCGCCGAACGTCAGTACCTGGCGTGCCTCGAGCACGATCCGGACAACGATGCGGCCTATCTGAACCTGGGCATTCTCTACGAGCTCTACCTCGGCCGGCTGCCCGAGGCGCTGGCGAGCTATCGCCAGTATCAGGCGCTGGCGCCGGAGCCGGATCGCCGGGTGGCCGGCTGGGTGGTGGATCTCGAGCGGAGGGTCGGATCATGAGAGGGCCTCTGATCGCGCTCGTGCTGCTCGGGTCCGTCGCAGCCGCCGCCGAAGAAGGCGGCGCCCTGCCCGGAAGCGCTGTGGGCGATGCAACGCCGGCTGCTGCGGCCGACAAGGCGCCTGCCGGTGCCGAATCGCCCCGTGGTGTGATCCGCCTGGACGAAACCGTGATCTCCGGCAACCAAGAACTGCCGAAAGTCCTATATATCTTGCCCTGGCGCGATCCGAGCGGGCTGCCGGACATCGAGCTCGACGCCCGGTATTCGGAAACGGATGTGTTTCGTCGGCTTTACCCGCCTGCCTACCGGCGGGAGCTGACCTATTTTCAATCGCTGGAAGCAGCATCGCCGCACCGAGCGGCGCAATCATCGGAGGAGTAGGAAATGGACATGTATACGACCGTGGTCGGTTTCTTCCAGGATGGTGGTCCCTTCATGTATCCCATCGCCGTCGTGCTGGGGATCGGGCTCGCGATCGCGCTGGAAAGGTACCTGTACCTCATGAACCAGACGCGGGTGAACCGCCGGGACTTCGACAAGATCCTGCCACTGCTCAAGCAGCATCGGGAGCGGGAGCTGGCCGAGGTGACGCGCAAGTCCCGGTCGGCCATGGCACGCATCATCGCTGACGGCATGAACCGGCGTTCCTCGTCGCGGCGCCGCACGGACATCGAGTACGCGATGGAAGAAGGGCTGCTCGAGATTCTGCCGAACATCGAGCGGCGTACGCCGTATCTCGCCACGTTCGCGAACATCGCGACG
>JASFLG010000328.1:0-5421 GCA_050118205.1 Pseudomonadales bacterium | reverse complement strand
ATGCCGCACAGGGTGACCCGCGCATCCCGGTTGAGCAGCGGCAGCACGGCCTCGAAGACGCGACCGCCTACGTTTTCGAAGTAGACGTCGATACCATCCGGGCACGTCTCGCCCAGACGGGCTTCAAAATCCTCCGCCAGGTGGGAGACCACAGCGTCGAATCCGAGCTCGTCCACGACGAACGCGCACTTCTCCTCGGTGCTCGTGATCCCCACCACCCGACAGCCCCGGATCTTCGCGAGCTGCCCGGCCACCTGACCGACGCCGCCGGAGGCGGCGGAGACGACGACCGTCTCCCCCGGTTTCGGATCACACTGCACCAGCATGCCGGAGTAGGCCGTGAGACCCAGCATGCCCATCACGCCCACCGCGGTCGAGATGGGCGCCACCGCGGGATCCAGCCGGCGCGGAAACATGTAGCCGAATGTGCTGATCCCCTCGCCGGTGAGCCCGTAGCGCTGCCAGCCGTTCGTATTGAAGATGAAGTCCCCGTCGACGAAGTCGTCCGTCCGGCTCTCCAGCACCTGCGAAACGGTGCGGCCGTGGCACACGTCCCCCGGCTGCTCGGTGCCGCTGCGCCGACGCCCCCACTGGTAAGGGTCGAGGGAGAGGTAGATGGTCCGGGTGAGGCACTGACCCGGTCCCGGAGACGGCACCGGGGTGGTCTCGAGACGGAAATCTCCGTCGCTCGGCCAGCCTTCCGGCGGCGTGCGCGCCAGGATCCACTGCTCGTTCATCTCCGTCATGCGGCCGTCTCTCCCCTGCTGGTCCATGTGCTGCCTGCAAAATCGGCTCGCGCCATGGTAGGGAGCCGCCGACTGCCCCGCAACGAGGCCGCAACATGGCCCGGTCGCTGGACGCACCCGGCGCGTGCTCCCATCATGCGCGCTGAGTGACCAAGGAAGAAATCACCGTGAAGAATCCCAGGCGATGGCACGTAGGCGCGATCGCCCTGCTGCTGTCGCTGTGCCATGGCTGCATGCACGACGCCGAGCCACGCTGGCTGGTGCGTGCCCTGCCCGGTGCCTATCCGGAGATCGTCTACTTCGTACCAACCCACGCTCACGCCGTGGCGCTGACCATCGACGATGGGCTGGACCCGGAGACCACGCCGGCAATTCTGGACGTGCTTCAGGCGCACGGAGTCCACGCCACGTTTTTTCTGGTGAGCCACAGCATTCCCGGCAACGAGGCGCTCGTTGCACGCATCCTCGACGAAGGTCACGAGATCGGCAATCACATGACACAGGACGAGGTTACGGTGAAGCTCTCGGATGAGGCGCTTGCCGCCAAGTTTCACGAGGCGGCGGACGTACTCGACGCGCTCGGACCCGTGGTGTGGTTCCGCCCCGGCTCGGCGCGTTATGACGACCGGGTTCTGGCGCTGACCCGGGCGCATGGTTACCGCATTGCGCTGGCCTCCGTCGCCCCGCTGGACACGGTCATCCACAGTCCGCGCACCATGGCAGGATTCATCGCCTGGATGGTGGAACCGGGCAGCATCATCGTCCTGCACGATGTCAGTGATCGTGGACGACGAACGGCCGAGACCCTCGAACGACTTCTGCCCGAGCTGACCGAACGCGGCTACAGCGTGCTCACGCTCAGCGCGCTGGACGCGCTCTTCGATGCTGGTGAAGTGGAGGAACCGCCCCAGTCGCCCGCTGCCGGAGATTGATCCGGACTCCGTGAGCTGACTATGCTTGATCCCTCCTGGGGGAGGGGTATCAGATTGGAAACGAACGCGCGGCTCGTCGATCCGCACACGGTGCCCACGCGCACCCGAATGGCATTCGGCGTCGGAGCCTCGGCCGAAGCCATGTCGCTCTACTCCCTCGCTGTGCTCGGCATGCTGTTCTACAACCAGGTGCAGGGTCTCAACGTGCTGCTGGCCGGTCTCGTGCCGACCATCGCGCTGTTCACGGACGCGATCTCCGATCCGCTGATCGGCTCGCTTTCGGACCGGTATCGGAACGCCCGGTGGGGGCGACGCCACCCGTTCATGTTCGTCGCTCCCCTGCCGATCGCCGTCAGCTTCTTCTGCATCTTCAGTCCACCCGGCGGTCTCTCCGAGTGGGAACTGTTCGCCTGGTTTCTCGGCTGGTCCGTGAGCCTGCGAACGTTCATGACCGTCTACCACGTGCCGCACCTGGCACTCGGTGGCGAGCTCGCCCGCTCCTACACGGAGCGCTCCAAGATCATGAGCTACAACAACTTCTTCGGGTGGATCGGCGGTGCCGCGGTATTCAAGGTGAACACGGTCGTCTTTTTCGCCACCGCCGGCGTCGCGGGCAACGGTCTGCTGAACGGGGAGGCTTACCCCGCGTTCTCCCTCACCATTGCCATCGCCATCGTCGTCGTTCTCATGCTCTCCGCGTGGTTCACGCGTGACCGTATACCCACCCTGCCCCAGCCGCCGGAGAATCTGCCCGGTTTCTCGCTGCGCGCCTTCCTCGCCGACCTGGCCGGTGCGTTCAGCAACCGGAACTATCTCATGCTGATGATCGCGTTCTTCGCGTTGTCCATGATGCTGGGGGTCCGCACGGCCCTGTCCAACTACATGAACATCTTCTACTGGGAGCTGCCGGCGCGCGACATCGGCACCCTGATCTTCGTCGGCTCACTGGTGGGCTATGCCACCGGATTTCTCTTCTCAGCCCGCCTGCACTTCGTCTTCGACAAGCGGGCGACCATCGTCGCCACTGCCATAGGTCTGTCCTTCTTTCCGGCCATGCCGGTGCTGCTGCGGCTCGCCGACCTCTTCCCGGCGAACGGATCGGACGTGCTCCTCCCGGCCATCGTGGCCTTCGCAATGCTGTCGTCGGCCTGCGGCAGCATTCTCAACATCAGCGTCATGTCGGCGCTGGCGGACATCGCGGACGAGAACGAGATGCGCCTGGGTCACCGCCAGGAGGGCACGCTCTATGCCGCGCGGACGTTTTTCGCCAAGCTGGACAGCTCCATCGGGCACGGCATCGCTTCGGTGTCGCTGTGGCTGATCGCTTTTCCGGACAACGCCGCGCCGGGCACCGTGGACCCCGACACCATCTGGTGGCTCGGGATGGTCGACTCGCCGATCACGATCATCCCCGGTCTCGTTGCCGCAGCCTTCTATGCTCAGTACCGGATCAACCGGAGGAGCTACGAGGAGACGCAACGGCGGCTCGCAGCACGAGCGACGGATGCATCGCCCGGGCAGGGCCGGAGCACCTCGTCGTGAGCCTGCGGACCGCCAATGGTTTGACTTTGCGGGAAGCCGCCTCCTACCATCCGGACCCTCCCTGCCCTACCGGATACCAAGGTCGCCAACTCGAGCCCGCCGTTCTGGATGACACGCAGCGCCTTTCAGGTGCTGGTCGCCGGTGCCCGGGTTCTGGAGGAGCGTCATGGGCGCGCAAAGGTCCTGCTCCTGCCCGACGGCGACATCGTCAAGCTGTTCAACATGCGCCCCCGCCCGAGCGGCGCACTGATCTATCCCTACAGCCTGCGTTTTCGGCGCAATGCCCGGCAGCTCTCGAAGCGTGGCATCCTCAGCGTGGAGGTGCGCCACGTCTTCTTCTGCCCCTCGGAGCGGGCCCATGGGGTCATCTATCCCCTGCTTCCGGGCCGGACCCTGCTCGAGATGCTCGCAGAGGATTCGGAACCGTCACGATATGCCGCCAGGGTCGGAAGCTTCGTGGCCGATCTGCACGCCCGGGGCATCTACTTTCGGGCGCTGCATCCGGGGAATATTCTGGTGACGTCCGATGGGCGTCTGGCGCTCATCGACGTGGGCGACGTACGTTTCCGTTCCGGGGCCCTGCGGGATGGGCTGCGGGTGCGGAACTTCCGTCACCTGGTGCGGCGCAGGGCGCACGCCGAGCAGATGGTCAGAATGGGGCCGGACGCGTTCGTGAGCGCTTATCTGGATGCGGCCGGCATATCGGGAGCGCGCCGTCGGCGTCTCGAGCGCCGGCTCTTCCCGTCGAGCGCGGAAAACGAGATGGACAGCAGGAGTACACCGTCATGACCCGGAACGAGCACGTTACCACCCGGGAGCGCTTCGATACTGAGCAGGTTGCGTCGAGGTACGCGCAGGGCAAGAACATGCGCGTGACGTCGAAAAACCGGCGGGAGATGCAGTGCATCGAGGCGGCCCTCGCAGACATACCCGCAGACAGCCGGGTGCTCGATCTGCCGACGGGCACGGGCCGGCTGCTTCCCATGCTGCTCGGTCGGGGTTACCGGGTCATCGCCGGCGACTACTCGGAGCACATGCTGAACGAAGCCCGCCGTCACTGCGAATCCGTCGCGCCTGATGCCCTGGCCGCCGAAGGCCGGATCGAGTTCCGCAGGCTCGACGTCATGCAGACCGGTCTGCCTGACAATGCGGTGGACGTCGTGATCTGCAACCGGCTGTTGCACCACTATCCGACCAGCGAGCTGCGCCGGCAGGCCCTTGCCGAGCTCGGCCGCATCGCGAGTCGGCGTCTCATCGTGTCCTATTTCTCCAACATCGCGCTCTCCGCCGCCCGGTTTCATCTGAAGAATCGGCTGCTCAACCGGAATCCGAACGATCGCATCCCGATCTGGCCCTCCGTCATGGCGGCCGATGTGCGCGCAGCCGGTCTCGAAGTGCAGCGCGCACTGCCGGTTCGGTTCGGCTTTTCACCACAGACTTATCTCGTGCTTGGAAGAGCACGCGTGCTCGGAAGAGCACGCGAGCCCAAGGAAGAGTAACGCCCCACGCAGGGCCGATTCGGGGAGACGGCATGCCAGCGGACAACAGTGATCTCGCCATTCGCATCGAAAACGCCGCTGCCACCGGCATGCAGCCGGGGGTCTGGGCCGAGCTGCAACCGGACCGGGTCGCGATCTACGACTATACCGGTGCCGACCGGACCTTCCGCGCCCTGAATGAAAACGCCAACCGCATCGTCCGGCTGCTGCGCGATGCCGGCCTCGGGCGGGGAGATTCGGTGGCGCTGGCGTGCAGTAACCGCGCCGAGTTCTGCGACGTGCTGCTGGCCGCCCTGCGGGGCGGCATGCGGCTCACCCCAGTGAACTGGCACCTCACCGCTGACGAGATTGCCTACATCGTCCGCGACTGTGAGGCCCGGGCGCTGTTCGCCGACGCGCGCATCGCGGACACCGTGCAGGCGGCCGCCGATGCGTGCCCCGGGCTCGTGGCGAAGGTCGCCATCGGCGGCCGGATTCCGGGATTCACCCCTTACGAGACCGCCCTCGAGCCCTACGAGGGCTCGAACATTCCGGACCCCTGCCGGGGCTACACCATGCTCTATACCTCCGGGACGACCGGCCGTCCGAAGGGCGTGCACAAGCCCGATGCCGTCTATGCGCCTTTCAATCCGGACGCGGACCGGGTGCACGACGTCTACCTGTGCACAGGACCCGCTTATCACGCCGCGCCGCTCGCCGGAA
>JASFLG010000327.1:0-5440 GCA_050118205.1 Pseudomonadales bacterium | reverse complement strand
AGGCGCGCCACATGACCTATGCCCTGGAGCACCTGCAGTTTGCCTGCGCACACCAGGAGGACATGAGCCTGATCCTGCAGCAGCTGCTGTTCATCGGCGACCGTATCTTCGCGCGCGAGCTCAAGGACCACGTGCTGCGCGAGGCCCTGGCGGTGGTCTTCGCCGGCGGAATCGAGGAGGCCGGAACGGCCGGCATGGCCGAGTATCACAGGATGATGGGCGACTTCATGCGGGCCTATGTCGGCGCCTGCGAGTGGCTCGGGGTGAAACGCAACCCGGAAACCATGCCGCCCTCGATGGCCCGCTATCTGACCGGGGGAGAACACTGATGGCCAGAGCGAAACCGAAGCTCGACTGGCTGGAGGCGGCCCGCAACGAGCTCAACGCGGATCCCGGGTTCCGCAAGCTCGGCTCCACCGATCTGCTGCTGGGCCTGTCGCTGGGCGATGAGTCCTTTCTGGTCCGGTTCGAAGCGTTCGAGATCACCGGCATCGAACCCTGCAAGGACCTCAGGGATGCGTCGCTGGTGCTGGAGATGAGCCCGAAGGACTGGAATGCCTATCTCCGACAGCGGGCCCGGGGCCACGGTCCGACCCTGCTCTCTCTGGATCTGGATCAGGGGGTGTTCAAAGCGTCGAACCCCGTCGCCAGAATGCTCCTGCCGCGCTACAACCACAGCCTGCAGGCCTTCATCGACGCCGGCGCGCGTCTCGCGGCGGCCTGAGGCTCGAAGTCAGTGCCCGTGTACGAGTATCGCTGCCCGGCCTGCGGCGAGTGCTCGAGCATCGTGGCCAGAGTGAGCGAGCTCACCCGCACCATTCCCTGTGCGCATTGCGGTGAGACGGCCGAGCGCATCCTGTCCCGACCGTCGGTTCACCTATCCCGGGCGAGCAAGCTCGACAAGCTGGATCCCAAGTACGATCGGATGGTCGATCAGGCCATGAAGAACACCCCGAAAGCCGAGCCGGACCATCTGCTGAAGAAGATGAAGCCCTTCGCAAAGGACGGTTGACGGGCACGAGGCGGCTTGCCGATGGCGACCGACCCGTGAAGGAAGAATTGCGTTAGTATCGCTCCCCCGGAGTGAGGAGACGCCATGACGATGGAAGTCCGGGCCGGTACCAGCGGTTACAGCTACAAGGAGTGGCGCGGCCGTTTCTATCCACCCGATGTTCCGCAGGACGAGTGGTTGGGTTACTACGCCGAGCGCCTGCCCACTGTGGAGATCAACAATACCTTCTACCGCATGCCGCGCACGCACGTGGTGCAGACGTGGCGCGATACGGTTCCGGGGACCTTCCGTTTCGTCATCAAGGCGTCGCGGCGCATCACCCACCAGAAACGGCTGCATGATGTGTCGGAGCCCCTCGGCTTCCTGCTGAACCGCGCGGAGATCCTCGGTGAGAAGCTCGGCGCGCTGCTCTTTCAGCTCCCGCCCTACATGCCGGCTGATCTCGAGCGTCTCGAGTCGTTTCAGGCCGACCTGCCGGTCGATTTCCCGGCCGCGTTCGAGTTCAGACATCGTTCCTGGGACGATCCGGCAGTGGACGAAAGCCTTGCCCGATACGGGCACGCCCGTGTCGTCAGCCACGAGACCGGCGCGCCCCCCGCCAGGCTGACCGACGGCCCGCTGCTCTACCTCCGACTGCGGGCACCCGGTTACACCGCCACCGCCCTCGGGCGCTGGCACGAGAAGGTAGTTGCCAGTGGTGCCGAGCGCGCTTACGTGTTCTTCAAGCACGAGGACGGTGCGGCGGGCCCGCAGATGGCGGCCCGGTTTCTCGCCCTCGAGTCGAAGCCGGCACCACGGCGGGCCGCGAAGCGCGGGGCCGCAACCGCGCCGGAAGCCACATCCGGGACCGATGAGCCGGCGAGACCGGCGGCCGATCGGCCCCGTCCCCGGGCGGCGACGCGCAGATCGGGCCCGGGCTCGCGCAAGCGTCGTTGATGCCGAGCCCCGCCTGACGGGATCTTCTCTGGCAATCACAGTCCCGCGCGCGCAGACTGCTTGAAGGAGAGTGAACTCAAGGAGACGTGTGGCGGCCTGGCGATACGCATCGGCGGGCAGGGTTCACCACGTCGTCGTCAGGCACTACCTTCCCTTCAGGCTCCTTGTTGTGTGGCTATCGCTCAGGAACAAAGGAGAACCAACCGTGAAGCGACTCACCCCGCTGCTCATCCTGCTGCTCGCACTGATTCCGGCCGGCGCGTTCGCCCAGGCCGCGGATCAGCCGATCGTGCGCGAAATCTTTACCTGTAAGTTCAACGACGGCAAGGACATGGCCGACCTCATGGCTGCCCGGGACTTCTATCTCAAGCAGATGGAGAAGGCCGGGATGAAGCCACGCCAGACATTCGTCTGGACTTCGTTCAAGGCGCCCGTGGACTTCGATTTTCTCTGGGCGAGCAACTACCCGGACATGATCACGTTCGCGAAGGAATCGGATGCCTATCTGAAATCACCGGAAGGTCAGGCGGCGGATGAGCGATTCGCGAGTGTTGCCACCTGCTCGTCATCGCTTGCAACGAGACGGCTTTTCTTCCAGGCGGAAGGGGAGCTGAATGTCGACCCCGCCGAGGGCGCCGTGCTCAATGTCGGTGCCTGCAACTATCGCCATGGCCACGGTCCGGAAGACCTGGACGATCTCGTCGGTCACGCCGGGACGATCATGGGCAACGCCGGCGTGAAGGATGGTTTTATCGCGTACGTCAGCGTGCCGGACATGGGTGCAGGGCCGAACACGCGGGACTTCTACCTTTATGGCGTGAACTCGAGCCTGGAAGCCTGGGCCACCCGCGGCAAGGCGATGCAGGCGGCGGCCGGGATCGACTCCCTGCGCAGGCACTTCCGAACGATCGCGCAATGCGGAACCGCGCTCTTCTTCGGCCGGGAGGTCGTGGCGCCAGACTGAGCGGTGCGTTCTGCAGCGGCTACGCCGAGTCCAGCTCGCTCGCCAGTCGGCCGGTATCGGAGGCGGTGGAGTTACGCCGACTTCGTGCGCTGCGTTTCGCTTCGTACATGGCGCGATCTGCATGCTGGATGAGCTCGTTCACGGTCTGCTGGCTGGGATAGCTGGCGACGCCGACGCTGACGCTCGGTATGAGCTCGCGCCCTTCCAGCGTGAGGGGGCGGGTCACTTCGCGTTTGATGCGCTGCACGGTCTCGAGCGCGTGCGCCCAGTCCGCGTCTTCCAGCAGGATCACGAACTCGTCTCCGCCGAGACGGCCGATCACGTCGCTCTTGCGCAGCGTTGCCTCGACGCGCCGGCAGAACGCGCGCAGATACTCGTCGCCCGCGCCGTGGCCCAGGGAATCGTTCACCTGCTTGAACCGGTCGAGGTCGCAGTACAGCAGGACCAGCTGACCGCCGGAGCGTTCGCAGCGGGCGAGCGCCTGCTCCGCAAACGCCAGAAAGGCACGCCGGTTGAGCACGCCGGTGAGCGAGTCGCGCAGGGTCAGGCGTCGTAGCTCGGCGTTGGCCTGCGCGAGCTCGCCCAGAGTGGACTTCAGCTCGATCTCCAGCCGCTTGCGTTCGATGGAATGGATGATGCTGCTGATCAGCTGGCTTGCGTGTGTCTTCTTCTTGACCAGGTAATCCTGCACTCCGACCCGGAGCATCTGCTCCTGAATCTGAAAGTCGTCGACGTCGGAGATGGCAATGACCGGGGTGAGGCCGCAGGCGCGGACATAGTGCTCCACCTCGTCGATGTCCTTGTTCAGGGGATTGCAGTCGAGCAGGACCACATCGTAGCGGTCGAGGCGCACGGCGTCGCGGGCGGCTTCGAGATCGGTGGCGACGTCCAGTCGCGCGAAGACGCCCGGTGCTACGCGCCGGATGCGATGGGCCAGTCGGTTCGGGTTCACTCCGAGACCCAGAACCAGGAGCGACAGCTCGGCGGGCAGTCGCGTGGCCCCCGAGGTCCGTTTCTGCATGCAGTTCAGACTACTCTTTTGCAGGACGGGAAATGTGACCCGGTTCACATTGTCGTCGAGATCGATCCTGCGGAGCGTCAGTCGGTGAGGGCAGCCTCGAGGACGAAGAAGGACAGTACGGCGACGGTTGCGCCGACCACCAGGATCAGGATGAAGGTGCCCGTGTCCGACGACTCGGAGCTGCTGGCGGTCGCCTCGTCCTGACCGCGCTTGGTCCGCGCGAGCAGGTACACTACGACCACTATGATCAGCGCGGGCACCAGGAACTGAACGAGATAGCGCATTTCGAGAGCATACCACGTGGCCTGGCTTGCTGATCACTGGGTTGCCGGTGCGCTGCTGGTAGTCTACGCGGCGGTGCTCCTGCACCACGCGCGCCTCGGCGCGCGGGCGAGCGACAGCATGTCGGACTACTACGTGGGCGGCCGGAACCTCGGGGGCGTGGTCGTCGGCGTGTCGTTCTTTGCCACGTTCGCCAGCACGAACAGCTATATCGGACATGCCGGCAAGGGGTACGAGTACGGCCTGCCCTGGATGATCATGGCAGTGTTCATCGTGCTGTTCACGTGGCTGTCCTGGACGACGGTGGCGCCGCGCCTGCGGCGCTTCACCAGTCACTGGGATGCACTGACCCTGCCTGACTACCTGCAGTCCCGATTCGGTGCGCCGAACGGAGCCCTGCGATCGGTCGCGGCCTGTGTGATTCTCTTTGCGAGCCTTCTGTATCTGGTAGCGATCTTCAAGGGTGCCGGCAACCTCTTTCAGCGCTTCCTGTCGATTCCCTATCAGGCCGCGGTGGGCCTGACGCTGCTCATCGTCATGCTGTACACGTCCATCGGCGGCTTCGTCTCCGTCGTGCGCACCGACCTGGTTCAGGGCGTGCTGATGATCGTCGGCGCGAGCACCATCTTCGGATTCGTGTACAGCGCAGCCGGAGGTGCCGAGGCCTTCCCGACGCTCGCGTCGTCACCGGATACGGCACATCTGTTCACACTGAGCGCAGGCGTACCCTTTGTCGTACTGGTGGGGATCGCCCTGTCGGGCTCGCTCAAGCTGCTCGTGGATCCGCGTCAGCTGTCGCGCTTCTACGCGCTGAAGGACGAGCGGAGCGTGCGGGTGGGTTTCGGGGTCGCACTGGTCGGAATCACGGTCATACAGCTCAGCCTGTTTCCCGTGGGCCTGCTCGCGCGATCGCTCCTGGACGGGGTCACCGACACCGACATGGTGATTCCGACGCTGGTCAACGACGGGCACATCTTCCCCATCTGGGTGGCAGACTTTCTGGTGGTGGCCATGCTGGCGGCGGCCATGTCGTCCATGGACAGCGTGCTGCTGGTGGCGGCATCCGTGCTCTACAAGGACGTGGTGGAGACGCTGCGGCCCGCGGCGCGGCCGCTGGCGTGGACCCGTTCCGGCGTGGTGGGATTCTCGCTCCTGGCCGCGCTCATCGCTCTGTGGCCGCCCGGCGGTATCGTCGAGATCACCATCTTCTCCGGCAGCCTGTATG
>JASFLG010000326.1:0-5445 GCA_050118205.1 Pseudomonadales bacterium | reverse complement strand
CGGCTGAGCCGCCCGGCCCGGTGGGAGGAACGCGCGTTGCTCATCTTCCGGGATCGGTTGTTCCGGGATCAGCCGTCTCGGGATCAACCGTTCCGGAATCAACCGCTGGCGGTCGGGCGGACTCCGCTCGAGCCGTCCTGGCGTCGAGCCGGTCGATGCGGAGCCTGAGCGCTTCGATTCTCGTCAGGATCGACTCGAAGTCCTTCTGACCGACGAAGTGCGCCGTGGCTTCCTGACGGGCGCTCGATGAGACCGTTTCCGCTGCTGAGCGCAGGAACGCGACGCCTGCTTCAGCGAGACCCACCAGGCCGTCCGCCAGGTCGCGGCCGATCAGGTTGCCGAGCGGCGCCGCGGGGTCCGGGCGCAGATCCCCGAACAGCGCGGCGAGCTTCGCAAGCACGGACTCGTCGCCGTCGATGCGCACACTCTGCCCACCCGGCTGGTCGAGCAGCGCACGGACGATGTCGGGCAGCGTGCCGCTGACGATGACGTGCGACTCGCCGTCCGCATCGGCGCGGAAGACCAGCGCGTCTTCGCGCACGTGCAGTGTCAGCGGTCGTGGCGGGCCGCCGCCCGGCGGCGTGATCTCGAAGCGCGCGGAGCGCCCGGCGAGCGTACTCAGGCGGGCCCGGCTCAAAGGGTCGAGGCCGAGCGTGAAGTTACCGATCTCGCCGAGCATCCCGGCGAGCAGCTGCTCGAGCGGCGTCGCCCGGGTGCTCACGGCCTCACGCCGCGGTGGATCGCGGCAATTCCGGTGAGCAGGTTGTGGTACTCGACGCTGATGAACCCGGCATCCTCCATCATCAGCTTCAGCGCCTCCTGCGAGGGGTGCGTGTCGATGGATTCGATCAGGTACTGATAACTCGCCGAGTCCCCGACGAGCAGCCGGCCGAGCCCCGGCCAGAGGGACTGGAAAGCCCGATAGCCGACATCGACCACCGGGTTGGCCGGCTTGGAGAACTCGAGGACCAGCAGCACGCCGCCCGGCTTGAGCACGCGGTTGAACTCGGCGAGCGCCGCGACCTTGTCGGTGAAGTTTCTCAGGCCAAACCCGATCGAGATGCAGTGAAACGTTCCGTCAGCGAACGGCAGGTGCTCGCCGTCCGCCTGGCAGAAGGCAACCCCGTTCACGCCCCGATCGAGCAGACGGTCTCTGCCGACGCGCATCATCTCCGCGTTGATGTCGGCCAGCACCACCAGCCCCTCGTTACCGACCACGGA
The DNA here is from genome assembly GCA_050118205.1 of Pseudomonadales bacterium. Lineage (GTDB taxonomy): Bacteria > Pseudomonadota > Gammaproteobacteria > Pseudomonadales > Azotimanducaceae > SZUA-309. The sequence goes on along the minus strand of JASFLG010000326.1, from coordinate 4,224 downwards.
CGCGAACAGCGTGGCCAGGTCGCCGGTGCCGCCGGCCAGGTCGAGGACCCGATTGCCGGGCCGCACACCGGACATCTGAAGCGTCATTCGCTTGAACAGGCGGTGCGTGCCGAACGACATCAGATCGTTCATCAGGTCATAACGGTCGGCCACGCTGTCGAACACGCCGCGAACCAGGCGGGCCTTTTCGTCCGGCGCGACTTTCCGGTGGCCGAAATCGACGTTGGACATACCAGGTTCCCTAAGCGTCCTGTGTGGTTCTTTGAGTGTGAACGCGCGCTGTCACTGGACACGCCCGGATGATTCAGGAGCGCAGTTTACGCTGTGCTCTGGCGGCGCTCCAATCGGCCAGGACGCTCAGGGCTTCGGCGTCCACTGCCCCACGGGGATGGTGGGCAGACGGGAGGCGTTGGCTTCCTTGAGCTCGGCCAGATAGGCCTGCCAGTACTGATCCTGATTGCGATCCAGATCGAGAAGGTACTCCCAGGCGTAGATGCCGGAGTCGTGGCCGTCATCGAAGCTGATGCGAATGGCGTAGTTGCCCACCGGCTCGATACCGGTGATGGCCACGTGCTTCTTGCCGGTCTGCAGCACGCGCTCGTCCCCGGAATGACCCCGGACCTCCGCGGAAGGCGAGTAGACGCGCAGAAGCTCCGCGGGCAGTGAGCAGACGTGGTCGGCGAACTCCACGTCGAGGCGTTTCGACTGCCGGTGGTAGTTGATGCGGCGGGGCGGCTGCATGCTGGTTCCGCGCGCAGCGCTAGAGGATGTAGCGCGACAGGTCCTGATCCTTGACCAGGGCCGCCAGGTGCGCATCCACGTACTCGGCGTCCACCTCCACCGCGCCGCTCGACTCGGTCGCCGTGAACGAGATCTCCTCGAGCAGCCGTTCCATCAGCGTGTGCAGTCGCCGGGCGCCGATGTTCTCCGTCCCTTCGTTGACCTGCCAGGCGAGCTCGGCGACGCGCTCGAGGCCGCCGTCGGTGAAGGAGATCGTGACGCCCTCGGTGGCGAGCAGTGCCTGGTACTGCTCGGTGAGCGACGCGCTCGGCTCGGTGAGGATGCGCTTGAAGTCCTGCGGCGTGAGCGCGGTGAGCTCCACGCGGATTGGCAGACGACCCTGCAGCTCCGGAATCAGGTCCGAGGGTTTTGCCAGGTGAAACGCCCCGGAGGCGATGAACAGTATGTGGTCGGTGCGCACCGTGCCGTACTTGGTTGAGACCGTGCAGCCTTCGATGAGGGGCAGCAGGTCGCGCTGTACGCCTTCACGGGACACGTCCGCTCCAACGCCCTCGCTGCGCTTCGCCACCTTGTCCAGCTCGTCGAGGAACACGATGCCCGTCTGCTCCACCGCGCTGACGGCGGCGGCCTTGATCTCTTCCTCGTTGACCAGCTTGGCAGCCTCCTCCTCGCGGATCTTCTTCAGTGCGTCCTTCACCTTCAGCCGTGAACGTTTCTTCCGTCCCTGTCCCAGGTTCGCGAACATGTTCTGCAGCTGGCTGGTCATTTCCTCCATGCCGGGCGGCGCCATGATCTCGACGCCGATCGCGGCGGTGTCGATCTCGACGTCGATCTCCTTATCGTCGAGCTCACCCTCGCGCAGCTTCTTGCGGAACACCTGGCGGGTGGCGGAGTCGCCTCCGTTGGCCGGCTCGTCATCCCCGCTGAAGCCCGTGGACCTCGGCGAAGGCAGCAGGGCGTCCAGGATGCGCTCCTCCGCCAGGTCGTCGGCACGGTGCTGCACCTGGGCAATCTGGGCGTCCCGCTTCATCTTCACGGCCACGTCAGCCAGGTCGCGGACGATGGACTCCACGTCCCGCCCCACGTAGCCGACCTCGGTAAACTTGGTGGCTTCGACCTTGATGAACGGCGCGTTGGCGAGCTTTGCGAGGCGGCGCGCGATCTCGGTCTTGCCGACGCCGGTCGGTCCGATCATCAGGATGTTCTTCGGGGTGATCTCGTCGCGCAGCTCCTCGTCGAGCTGCATGCGCCGCCAGCGGTTGCGCAGCGCGATTGCGACGGCGCGCTTGGCGTCGTCCTGACCGATGATGTGCCGGTCCAGCTCGTGGACGATTTCCCGCGGCGTCATGATGCTCATTCGTTTGCCTTCCTGGTAACGAGCTCAGCTCAGCTCGAGGACCTCGATGGTGCGGTGGTGGTTGGTGTAGACGCAGATGTCGGCGGCGATGGACAGCGACTTGTCCACCATCTCGGCTGCGGAAAGCTCGGTGTTCTCGGCCAGCGCGCGGGCAGCGGCCTGGGCGTAGGGCCCGCCGGAGCCGATGGCAATGACGCCGGTTTCCGGCTCGATGACGTCGCCGTTGCCGCTGATCAGCAGGCAGGACTCCCGGTCCGCTACCAGCAGCATGGCCTCCAGCCGCCTGAGCGCCCGGTCCGAGCGCCAGTCCTTGGCGAGCTCTACGGCGGCTCGAACCAGGTTGCCGGAGAATTTGTCCAGCGCGCCCTCGAAGCGCTCGAACAGGGTGAAGGCATCCGCCGTGCCGCCGGCGAAGCCGGCGAGCACCTCGTGATTGTGCAGTCGGCGCACCTTGCGCGCGTTGCCCTTCATGATGGTCTGGCCAAGCGACACCTGACCGTCGCCGCCGAGCGCGACCTGGGCGGCCGTCCTCGCGCAGACGATGGTGGTGCCATGGAACTGTTCTACCACGTTCGAGGTTCCTCAGGTCGTCGCCTGTGAATCGGGGATAGTGGGGTCGCCGGGCCCGCTTTTCAACGCGCGGCGCTCATGGGCGCCACGTTCAGCCGACCTTGCTGAGGCGCGGCGTCATGTTGCGCTTTCTGAGCTCGGTCATGGCTCGCGTCGCCTCCACGCGCGTGTTGAACGGTCCGACCATGACCCGATACCAGGTGCCGGACGACAGATCGGCGCGCTCGAAGGTGGAATTCATCCCCATGCGCCGCAGCTCCGCCGTGAGCGTCGCGGCGGTCTCCGAGGAGCGCACGGAGATGGCCTGGATCACATACTCTGGCGGCGGCGCATCCGGGTCCTCCCCCGGAAACTCGGCCGGGTACGCGCTCGGGTCCGCTTCCACGGTGTCGTTCGCGAGGATCTGATCGAACTCGAAGTCGATCTGCTCCGGCTGGGTCACCGGCTCGCGGACCGCGACCACGGTGTCCTGGAACGCCGACGGCGCGTAGCTCGCCAGGAGCACGCACGCGGCGCCGAAAATGGCGCCGGCGGAGAAGCTCGGCGCGCTCCAGACCGGGCGCCGGTCCGACGGTCGCCTGGCTTGCGGTGCGCGCCGTTTCGCCGGTCGCCGGGCGGCGGCCGGCTTCTTGGCATAGTCGCGGGTCATGGCCGGCAATGATAGGTCAGGCACCGGTGGATGACATCACGTTGCTGACGGATCAGAAGGTGTCGTACGGATCGATGTCGAGCGACCAGCGCACGACCCTCGGGGCATCGTCGACGGCCTTCAGCGGCGCGATGGCCGCGTGCAGCCGACGCCGGTCCACGGCGGTGAGCATGAGCTGGAAGCGGATCCGATCGGCCACCCTGGGGATCAGAGCCGGAGCGGGTCCGTACGCGTCCACCCCTTCGCCGAGCCGGCCTTTCAGGGTCACCAGCCAGCGGCGGGCGACCTCTCCGTCGACGGCTTCGGCACGGATCAGGGCCATGGGCCTGGATGGCGGCAGCTCGGCCGCCGCGCGCGCCTCGAGCTCGCGCTCCGCGAACGCACCGTAACCGTCCCGGATCAGGCTGGTGAGCAGCGGGCTGTCCGGCTGGTAAGTCTGCACGTATACCGTGCCCGGCCGCTCCGCCCGGCCGGCGCGCCCGGCCACCTGAACGATCAGCTGCGCCGTCCTCTCCGGAGCGCGGAAGTCCGCGCTCATGAAGCCGCCATCGGCGTTGACCACGCCCACCAGCGTGACATCGGGAAAGTGGTGGCCCTTGGCGAGCATCTGGGTACCCACCAGGATGGCGGGCCGGCCGTCGGCCAGAGATCTGAGCTGGGCCTCCAGCCGGCGCTGGCTGCGGGTGGTATCGCGGTCGATCCGATGGGTCGGCACGTCCGGGAATCGTTCCTCGAGCACGGCTTCAGAGCGCTGGGTACCCGCGCCGACGGCGATCAGGGCGGCGTGGCCGCAGGCCGGGCAGTCGTCCGTGAGCGGCTGACGGCGTCCGCAGTGGTGGCAGATCAGCCCCGGTGGCCGCCGGTGCATGGTCATGGGCCAGTCGCACGCCGGGCACCGGGCCTGCCA
>JASFLG010000325.1:0-5458 GCA_050118205.1 Pseudomonadales bacterium | reverse complement strand
GCGGGTGAAACCCTTCCGGCACGGGCCTCGCCCAGAGCACCGCCACCCCGGGGGGACTCAATGCGTTGGTGCCTCTCACCCAGGCGGACAGTGGACGCTCGACCGGGGAGTCGAATGCCACGACCTGAGCCGTGGCGTGCACCCCGGCATCGGTGCGGCCTGCGGCGCTGATCCGCACGGGTGCGTCAGCCACCCGCGAAAGAGCGTTCTCCAGCGCGCCCTGCACGGAGGGCGCGTGGCTCTGGTACTGAAAACCGTTGAACGCGCTGCCGTCATACTCGACGCCAAGCGCAATGCGTGTCATGGGTTCGTCAGGCGGTCGCCGGTCAGAGTGACTCCAGCATGGCCTGAGCCTTCTGCTGCTGGTCCGAGTTGCCCTCGTCCAGGACCTCCTTGAGGATGTCCCGGGCACCGTCCGCATCACCCATGTCGATGTAGGCACGCGCCAGATCGAGCTTGGTGTTGGCGCTGTCGCCCTCGTCCTCGAACTCGAAATCGTCCTCCGCCGGCGTGGCGGATTCGAATTCCAGATCCGCGAGCAGGTCCTCGCCTTCGGCGTCAGCCTCGATGGCGAGCTCGCCCTCGTCTTCTTCCACCTCGACGCCGTTGCTGCCGAGGTCGGCGCCGCCACGGATACCCGCGGCCGCCTCCTCGAGATCCGCATCGATGGTGAGCTCGTCCTCATCCACGGCTTCATCCGAAACCCGGCTCATCGGCTCGAACTCGATGCCGTTGTCGCGCTCGGCGCTCGCCTCTTCCTCCGGCTCCGGCTCCGGCTCCGGCTCCTCCGGATTGAAATCCATGCCGAGGTCACCGCCGAGCTGATCTCCAGCACCTTCCTTTTCCGCGTCTTCCGCGTCCTCGGACGCGCCGGACTCCAGCTCATCGAGCTCGAGCTCGAAGTCGAGCGCCGAGTCGGATTCCGCTTGCACCTCCGGCGCCGCTGCCACCTCCGGCTCCACTTCCGGCTGTAGTGCCGACCCGGGCGCCGGCGCGCCATCGTCGACGCCGAGCGCGTCCCCAGACGCCCCCTCGTCCACCGCAGGCGTGCTGCGCTCGTCTGCCATCATGTCGTCCAGGGTGACGGATTCCTCCCCGAACCTGTTCTGGAGCTCCCTGGCCGTCAGCAACGCTTCCTCGTCGTCGCAGTATTCGAGCAGCGCCGTCATATGTTCGTCGAATGCGCCCCGGTCGCCGGTCTCCGCGTAGACCTCCAGGAGCTTCAGCCGCGCGTCGTTGCGCTCAGGATCATCTTCGAGCACGCCGAGCAGCAGGCCGATCGCCTGGGGGAACCGCCCGTAAGCGATGTAGATGTCGGCCTCGCCGATGACGTCGCTCGTCTGGGAGCCGGTTACTTCCTGGGTTTCATCTTCCTCGGCATCCGCCACCACGGTGGCCGCTTCATCTTCATCGTCCTCGTGATCCAGATCGGCAAAGACCGGCTCCACGCGGTCCTCTTCGGCGTAGGCTTCCTCCGCGTCGAAGTAGTCGTTCTCGGCTTCCGCGGCGCGACGCTTACGGCTGGCGATCATGCCACCGACCAGAAGCAAAACCAGAACACCCGCGCCGCCGTACATCACGATGGGTGATTGCCACCACGGGGCCGATTCGGCTTGGGCGTTCTGGTTTTGACTCTGGGTTGCCGGAGGTGCTGTCTCGGGTTGGGTCTCGCTCTGGGTCTCCAGCGCATCACGGGCCGCCGCGAGCTGTGCCTGAAGCTCAGCGATCTGCTGATCCTTGACCTCGATCTGCCGTTCCCTTACCGCAATCTCGTTGCTCGACAGCTCCTTCTCGTGGTCGAGCTGGTAGGTAAGTTGCTCCACCTCCCGGGCCATCCGGTCGGTTTCCTCGCGCGCGGCCTGCAGTTCCGGGCCCGTCGCCTGGCCACGGCCGGTGGTACTGTCGCCGTCCTCGGCAACGATGCGCAGCTCGCCATCAGTGGCGGCGACGCTGGTCGCCGCCGTCGTTCTGGCGCTGGCATCCATGGGGCTGCGCAGGTCCGAGGTTTCGTCGGTGCCCTGGGGCGCGGCGGTCCGGCCGCGATCTGCGATGGCCTCACCGCGGTTGTAGGCACGCCACTCCTCGTCGTGCCGGGCGACCTCGCCGAGTGCTTGCTCCGCCGTCAGCGCCTTCGCCTGGGCCTCGTTGGGCAGCTTCAGCCGGTAGCCGGCCTTCAGCAGGTTGATGTTGCCGTTGATGAAGGCCTCCGGGTTCAGCTTCTCGATGGCGAGCATCGTCTGCTGCACGCTCACGTCCCCGGAGGGCCGGGCCCGCTGCGCGATGGACCAGAGGGTGTCGTCCCGATCGGTCATACCGTACTCGTCGCCCTGGATCCCCTGATCCAGCGGCGACGGTTCCGAGCGCGGCGCGCTCTGCGGGTTCATCTGAACCTGCGTGCCGCTGCCAGGCGGCTCGACCCGTTGCACACGACCGGTGTTGCTGGCCGCGCGGTTCTGGGTCGGGGCGCTCACCACCGGTGCCGCCGCGTCGCTGTACGTGGGAGGGTCGAGGAGCACCGTGTACTCCTTCAGCAACCGGCCGTTCGGCCAGAGCACCTCGACCAGGAAGTTGAGATAGGGCTCCGTGATCGGCTGCGACGAGGTCACCTGGATCTGGGCGCCACCGTCGGCTGCGTAGCCGACCTCGAAGGAGAGATTGGTCAGGAAGAAGAAACGCTCCACCCCCACCCGCTCGAAGTCTTCCGGGGAGCCGAGCGAAACCATGATCTCGTCCGGCTCGAGGCCGGATGCGTCGAAGAGCTCGATGGTGGCATTGAACTTCTGGTTCAACGCGGATTTCAGCTCGATCTCGCCGAGACCCAGGCCCCAGCTGAGCGGGGCGTGGGCCGCCACCAGCAAGCTGACGATCATCACGCCGGCGCGTCGGCAGGCACGCGATCGGCTGAGCAAGAACCTATACATAGGTGCCCCCTATGAGCAAATCTCTAGTTGCTTGAGTCGTTGCGTCGAACAGCCGGTGGCGTCGCGCGCCATCTGGGGGCTCCGCAAACAAAGGCTCCCCGAGCAGGGATCGTGGCACTGCCATCCTGTGCAAGTTTCTCAACATCTGCAGACTGTTCCCGTGGAAATCCATGTTCCGTCCGGGAACGTTAACCTAGAAGGCCCGACCAAAAATTGCAGTAAGTACCAATTATGGCAGTTCTTTTTGTGGATTGGACAGCCCTGATTGGCCCAAGGCGTCACATTTTTCCCGCATCTTTCCCGCTTCAGCCGGTAAGCGTTCACCCCCACCGCGGGGGGCCGCCGGATCGATGCCCGGCGCGCCACCGTGAGGCGGTTCAACCCGCCGCGAGATAGGGCATGAGCAGCTCGGCGATCTGCACACTGTTCAGCGCGGCACCCTTGCGGACATTGTCGGAGACCACCCAGAGGTCCAGCCCCCGCGGGTGGGAGACGTCCTCCCGGATACGGCCCACGTACACCGGATCGTGGCCGGCGGCCTGGCCGACGGCCGTGGGATACCCCCCGGGGCTCGCGTCGTCCATGACCTGAATGCCCGGTGCCGCGCGCAGTATCTCCCGGGCGTCCGCGGCGGTCAGCTTTTCCCGGGTCTCGATGTGCACGGCCTCGGAGTGACCATAGAACACGGGGATGCGCACGCAGGTGGGATTCACCCGGATCCCAGGATCGAGAATCTTCTGCGTCTCCCAGACCATTTTCATCTCTTCCTTCGTGTAGCCGTTCTCCTGAAACTTGTCGATCTGGGGAATGGCGTTGAAGGCGATCTGCACCGGCATGACCTTCGGCTCGATCGGCTTGGCGTTGAGGAGGTTCGCCGTCTGGCTGGCGAGCTCGCTCACCCCCTTGGCTCCGGCCCCGGACACCGCCTGATAGGTCGCCACGTTCACCCGCTCGATGCCGGCGGCGTCGTGGAGCGGCTTCAGCGCCACCAGCATCTGGATGGTGGAGCAGTTGGGATTGGCAATGATGTTGCGCTCGGCATACTCGGCCACCTTCTCCGGATTCACCTCCGGTACCACCAGCGGCACGTCCGGGTCGTAGCGGAAGAAAGACGTGTTGTCGATCACCACGCAGCCCGCCGCCGCGGCCTTGGGCGCGTACTCGGCGGACAGGTCACCGCCCGCCGAGAAAAGCCCGATCTGCACCTGGGTGAAGTCGAACTGATCAAGCCGCTTAACAGAGAGATGGCGTCCCCGGAATGCCACCCGCTTGCCCTCGGAGCGTTCGCTGGCCAGCAGGTGCAGAGAGCGCACCGGAAACTTCCGCTCCTCGAGTATCTCTATCATCGTCCCGCCCACGGCGCCGGTGGCGCCGACGACGGCGACGTCGTATTCGTCTGCCATGATTCAATCCTCCAGTGCGTCGAGCACCGCACGGCCCATGGCCTCGGTGCCGACGAGGGTTGCGTTCCCGGTCTCCGGGGCGATGTCCGGCGTGCGGATACCCGCCTCCAGCACCCGGCTCACGGCCGCCTCGATGGCGTCCGCGGCCGCCGGTGCATCCAGGCTGTAGCGACACATCATGGCCACCGAGAGGATGGTCGCCAGCGGGTTGGCCTTGTCCTGGCCCGCGATGTCCGGGGCCGAGCCGTGCACCGGCTCGTACAGCCCCGATCCGTCCGCCGCGAGCGACGCGGACGGCAGCATGCCGAGCGAACCGGTGAGCATGGCGGCGACGTCGGAGAGGATGTCACCGAACATGTTGCCGGTGACCACCACGTCGAACTGCTTGGGCGCGCGCACGAGCTGCATGCCCGCATTGTCAACGTACATGTGATTCACGCTGACGTCCGGATAGTCGCCGGCCACCTGGGAGACCACCTCGCGCCAGAGCTGTGTGACCTCGAGCACGTTGGCCTTGTCCACCGAGGTGAGTCGCCGGTCGCGCTTCTGCGCCAGCTCGAAGGCGACCCGGGCGATCCGCTCGATCTCGTGCTCGGTGTAGACATAGGTGTTGAAACCGCGCCGCTCGTTGTCCACCACCTCCACGCCGCGTGGCTCACCGAAGTAGATGCCGCCGGTGAGCTCCCGGACGATGAGGATGTCCAGATCTGCCACCAGCTCCGGTTTCAGCGAGGACGCGGCGGCGAGCGGCTCGAAGAGAATGGCCGGGCGCAGATTGGCGAACAGCTCGAGGCCCGAGCGCAGCCCCAGCAGCCCCCGTTCGGGGCGCTGAAGCGTGGGCAGGTCGTCCCATTTCGGTCCCCCGACCGCACCAAGCAGCACGGCACGGCTGGCCTTGGCCTTGTCCAGAGTCTCCGCGGGCAGCGGCGACCCCGTCTCGTCGATGGCCCGCCCGCCCACGAGGCCCTCGTCGAGGGTGATCGCGAGCCCATGTGTGGCCGCGACCCGCTCCAGAACGGCCACCGCGACGGTCACCACGTCGGGCCCGATGCCGTCGCCGGGCAGGATGAGAACGCGCGCGCTCATCGGCGGTCTCCGATGCGGTCGAACAGCCACGGCATGGCCTCCCGGTGG
>JASFLG010000324.1:0-5462 GCA_050118205.1 Pseudomonadales bacterium | reverse complement strand
TTCAGCGTGCCAAGCTGGTGGTCGCCGCGGACGGTCGCTTCTCCCGCGTCCGCAAGCTCGCCCGCGTCGAGGCCGAGGAGCGCGCCGCGCCCATGGATGTGTGCTGGTTCCGCCTGCCGAGGCGGCCCGAAGACGGGCATCACAGCGGCGGCTTCTTCGTCGGCGGCGGACGCCTGTTGATCTCGATCCCGCGCGCCGTCGAGTGGCAGATCGGCTACGTGTTTCCCAAGGGAGACTTCGGCGAGGTGCGCTCGGCCGGTGTCGACGCCTTCCGGGCCGGCATTGCCGCCACCGCCCCCTGGCTCGCAGACCGCCTCGATGCCATCGCCGACTTCAGTGACGTGCACCTGCTCAACGTCAAGGCAGACTGCCTGCGCACCTGGCACCGACCGGGGCTGCTCTTCATCGGCGATGCGGCGCACGTCATGTCGCCGGTCGGCGGCATCGGCATCAACGCGGCCATCTCGGATGCGGTGGAGACGGCCAACGTGCTGGCCCACCCGGACCACCCGCAACTGGCCGGGGATCCACCGGAGGAAGCGGCGCTCGCGGAAATCCAGCGTCGCCGGGCCCGGCCGACCCGCATCATCCAGACCGTGCAGGCGCGCATCCAGGACTTGCTGGTGGCACGCGCACTGGCCGACCGGACGTTCACCATACCCATGCCGATCCGGCTGCTGCTTTCCGTGCCGGGCATTCGCCAGCTGCCGATCAGGACGTTCGCGCTCGGCGTGAGCCGCACGCGGCTGGCGCTCTAACCGGCCGCAAGCGAGCCGAGTCAGAAGCTCGTCGAGACCCGGGACGAGGCGTCGAAGAAGTCCTGAAAGTTCTGGTTGTAGCGGTAGAAGAGGTCCTGGCGGTACTGATCGTCCACGGGCGAGTACGCGATGCCGTCCGTCTCGGACAGGTCCAGACTGTTCAGCGTGTGCTCCAGATCCGCCTTCCCGTTGGTTTGTATGTTACTGATCATGTCCACCCATAGATCCATCGGCATGCGGATGATGAAGTCCGCATCCTCCAGGTCCGCAAGATCGGTCAGCTTCACCTGGGCGCACTCGAGACCGTCGAACTCGATGAGGTAGTGGTCGCCGCCGATGGCAAAGCCGGCCCGGGTGTGGCAGGCCCCGCCGCCGCCGCTGTGCAGAGAGCTGTCCGAGTTGTATGCCTGGCGTACTGCCTCGAACCACTTTTCCGATGGAAACTTCATGACTGCTCGACCTCCCCGTAATCCGGCTGCCAATGACACGGGAAAGGCGCCCCGATTTCAACCGTCAGCGATCGGCGGCTCGGCCCACCGCTCGAATGGTCGGTGTACGAGCCACACGACGAAGGCGGCGACCAGGACCAGCATGAGCCAGCTGGCAACGTCGGCGGCGAAGGCGAGATTCAGCCTCGGCATCGGGATCTCGTAGCTCGTGAACGTCTCCCAGCGATCGACCATCCAGTGCCAGGCCGTATGCGCGATCAGCGCGGAGAGCACCATGGTGAGAGCCCGGCGAGGCAGCCGGGCGCTCGCGAACCTGAGCAGTGGCACCGCGAGGAGCAACACCAGCACCTGACCGGCCTCGATGCCCATATTGAAGCCCGCAAGCGACACCAGCACGTGATCTCCGGCGAGCTGCAGCATGTCCCGGAGCACAAACGCGAAACCGAAGCCGTGAATCAATCCGAATCCGAACGCCTCCAGCCAGCGACGCCGCAGCGACGGCAGGATCAGGTTCTCGAGCGCCATGTAGAGAATCGTCACGGCGATGAGGACCTCGATCAGCGGCGGGAACCAGAGCCCGGCCGGTACCAGGTCCAGGGCCGCCGCGGCGAGGGTGAGCGAGTGCGCCAGGGTGAACGCGGTGATCACGACGATCAGCGGCCGGATGAGCAGGAGCGGGATCGCCAGCGAGAGAACGAACAGCAGATGATCCCTGCCGTCGAGCACGTGCTCGAAACCAGCCTCGAGATAGCGGGTGAACACTTCCAGCACGCCCGGATCGAGGCTCACCCGCCCCGGATTTCCGGTGAGTGCCAGGACCCGCGTCGCACCGTCCGCCTTCTCGAATGTGATCCGGGTGACCGTGGAGAGGCCCAGGCGGGCAAACGTCGGTTCGACCTTGAGTTCGGCACCCGGACCGGCCGGATTCGGAAACCTGAGCGCCACGTCCAGCAGCACCTGGGCCCAGTAGACGTCCACCGTTGCTGCCAGGCGATCATGGAGAATCGCGTCGTAGGCGGTGTCGAACGCCCCGAAAGCGCCCTCGCTCGGCAGGGCGGCGCGTACGGCCAGAAGCTCGGGATCGTCGAGTCGCTGCCCGTCCGCGAAGAGCGCGAGATCGTTCATGAGCCAGAGCCTCGCCGCGTGGTCGAGAGCAGGCCCGGCATGGGCCAGATCGAGATATCCCGGGCCTCGCAGAGGGAAGTCGACGTCGCGCATGGCGTCGAGCGGCACGCGCAGCAGCACCACCACCGCATCGCCCTGTGGCTCGACGAGCATCTGTACCCGCACGTCCGTCGGAATCTCGTGCGCCGCGGCGTCCCGCGCGGGAAGCGTCACCGTCAGGCAGAGCAGGAGCGTGAGCAGACAGGCGTGTGTTCGCATCGGCTGGCGGTTCGGGTCGTGGGCAGCGGATTCGATCCGAGTATACTTAGCGATCACGGTCTGTGAGATGTCTGGAGGGGAACATGGGGATGCCAAAGGTCCTGGTAGGGGTCGCTATCGTCGCGGCAATTGTGGCGCTGGGCTACGGGCAGCGCCTTCTCGAGCCTGCCGCAGATGCGGCCGTGGGCGAGGCGCCGATCTTCGAGGTGGATCCGCTGTGGCCGAAGCCGCTGCCCAACCACTGGATTCTCGGGATGACCATCGGCGTCGGCATCGACAGCCGCGACCACGTCTTCATCATCCACCGGCGCCAGTCGTTCGATACGCGCACCGAGATCGGCGCGGCGATGGATCCGCCCACCGCCGAATGCTGCATCCCCGCGCCGAACATCCTGGAGTTCGATCCCGAGGGGAATCTCGTCAACTACTGGGGCGGTCCCGGAGAAGGGTACGAGTGGCCAAGCTCCAACCACGGCATCACGGTGGACCCGAAGGACAACATCTGGATCGGCGGAAACGGCCGCGGCGACAGTCAGATCCTCAAATTCAGCCGGGATGGCAGGTTCCTCGCTCAGTATGGCACCCCGGGCATGGAGCCCGACTCCAACAGCACGACCCACTTCGGCCGGGTGGCGAAGATCTCCTTCGACGCCACAGGTGAGGAGGCCTACGTGGCCGACGGCTACGGGAACAAGCGCGTCGCGGTGCTGGACGCGGATACGGGGCAGGTGAAACGTTACTGGGGCGCCTATGGCAACAAACCGGACGACACTGATCTGGGTCCGTACGATCCGGATGCGCCGCTCGCACAGCAGTTCCGCAACCCCGTGCACTGCGCCGAACCATCGAATGACGGCCTGCTGTACGTGTGCGACCGGGTGAATGATCGCATTCAGGTGTTCAAGCCGGACGGCACGTTCGTCACCGAGAAGCAGATCGCGCCGCGCACCAGGGGCGACGGCTCGATCTGGGACATCGCTTTTTCCCGGGACCCGGACCAGAAGTTCATCTTCCTGGCCGACGGCGCCAACATGAAGGTCTACGTGATCCTGCGCAAGACCCTGGAAGTGCTGACCAGCTTCGGTGACGGCGGGCGACAGCCGGGCCAGTTCTATGCCGTGCACAGCATTGCCACGGACTCGAAAGGCAACATCTACACCACGGAGACCTACGAGGGTAAGCGGGTGCAGAAGTTCGTCTACAAGGGTATGGGGCCAATCCCGGCGAAGAATCAGGGCGTGGTCTGGCCGGACTGACGGGCATCGACCAGCCGCGGCCACCGCATGATCCGGATCAGTGCGTGGCGGCGTGCACCGAGCGCCAGGCGCCCGCAGCGGCCACCAGCGAGGCGTGATCCAGCGCCGCGGTCGCCGAGAACAGGTTGTCCACGAATGCGTCGTCGGCGCCGGCGCTTACCAGCCAGGCGGCAATCCCTCTGAACGCCTCCGCCGCCACGTACTCGGCTTTGCGCCCCGCATCATCCGGCCAGGTGCGTTTGAGCACCCACTCCGCCTTACCCTTCGGCGCCGGTGCCTTCAGCATGAGCACCTCGCCGCTGTCGCCGAGCGGACCCAGGTCGATCCAGGTCCTGGCCCGACGGTTGCTCGCCGGCTCGAACGCCACGGAGCCTTCCAGGCGGGAGACCCACGTCCGCGTCGCGGGCAACGCCTTCCTTGCCGCTCGCTGGGGCTCGGCGGCGGGTCCTTCCGGTGCCGCGCGTTTCTCCGGCACCGCGCCCGGCCCGGGTGCCGTATCTTCCTCAGGGGACACGGATGCCAGGGCTTCGCTCTCCCCGGCCAGCGACTCGATCTGCCGTGCCAGGCGATCGTGGCCGCGCGCCTTCAGCGCACCGATCAGGTAAGGCACGCCATCCAGGCTTTCGGCGACCCGCTGCACGCACTGCAGGTTGTTGTCGATGGTGCCGCCGATGCCGCTGTGCTGCCGGCGCTGTCCGCGCTGCCGCCAGACGATGCGGCAGCGCCAGCCGTCGGTCAGCAGCTGCGCGTCCATGTTCGGCCAGTTGAGCTCGAATCTGTCCATTCGTCTTCTTCGCCGATTGCTCTGACCGTTTCAGTTAACGTTGCCCGGCGCCAGGCGTCTGTGCCTGGCTTCACGTTCCGGCGGCGCCTGCGGAACCAGGTCACAGAATCGGGTCACCGACCCGGGACGCCGGACGGGAATCCGGTGGGGGTACACTGGAGCCCATCACGGGAAGAGGAGGCATCCGGCGTGGACGACGCTGACGACCTGGCCCGCGCCATACGATCCGTCGCAAGGCTCGAGGGTACCTTCACTCTGCGCTCCGGAGCGCCGAGCAACACCTACTTCGACAAGTACCGGTTCGAGGCGGATCCGGTCCTGCTCCGTCGGATCGCCACCGCCCTGCAGGGGCTGCTGCCGCCTGAAACCACGGTGCTCGCCGGGCTCGAGCTGGGCGGCATTCCCCTCGTCACCGTGCTCGGACAGGTCACCGGTCTGCCCACCGCCTTCCTGCGCAAGGCGGCGAAGACCTACGGCACCTGCCGCTCCGCGGAAGGCACCCCGCTTGCCGGCGAGCGGGTGGTGCTGATCGAAGACGTGGTCTCCAGCGGCGGCGCCATCATCGACCAGCTGGCGCTGCTCGCCGCCGAAGGGGTTGGGCCGAGGACGGCGGTCTGCGTCATCGACAGGGAGTCAGGCGGCACCGAGGCACTGGCCGCGCACGGGGTCGAGCTCCGGGCGCTGTTCACCCTGAGCCGCATCGAAGCGGCCTGATCGCCTGTCCAGCCCCACGTTAGAATGCCCGCAACAGGAGTCGAGGAGTGATCATGCCCGCACCACGCGACCGCCGCCCCGCGCGGCACTTCCAGAGCGCCCTCAGGCACGGCACGCT
>JASFLG010000323.1:0-5467 GCA_050118205.1 Pseudomonadales bacterium | reverse complement strand
GGTCGGCATGAACGATCGCCTGACGACCGCACTCGGGGTGCTCCTGGCAATGGCGCTGATCATTGGTCTGTTCGTGCGTCCGCCTGAGCCAGACGACGACGTCAGCCGCCCGACCAGCGCCGATGCCGGTCCGCACGGTCTGCTCGGTGTCTGGCGCTGGCTCGAGCACGCCGGGGTGCCCGCGCAGAGCCTCAGGACCCGCTACACCGATCTCCCTGTCGACGACGAGGGCGGGAGCCTCCTTGTGGCGGCGCTTCCGCAGGATCGTGCGGCACGCGGCGACGAGATCACCCATCTGCTCGATTGGGTTTCGTCCGGCAATACCCTGCTGCTGCTGGTCGCGCTCGACGACACGCCGGAGTGGTCGAAGAGCGCGAGCGGTCCCACCCTGTTCGCGACGCTCGAGCGTCTGACGGGTATCGGCTTCGAGACCGTGACGGATCCTGCAGGCGACCCGGTGATGCTCGGCAGCGCATCGGAGGAGATGGAGATCGGCTTCGAAGCCGGCGACCTCACCCATCCGCTGACCGATGGCGTCGCGCGCGTGGTTGCGGTGACAGACGGGCTCACGTCCATCTGGCAGCCCGCGGGGGAGGCCGACGCGGGTTCGGTGCTGCTTCGGACACCCAAGACCGGTGCGCCGGCCGGGTGGGTATCCAGCCGCGGGCGCGGACACGTCATTCTGCTTGCGTCGGGCTCGCTATTCAGCAACGGCGCGCTCGGCGAAGCGGACAACGCCCGCCTGTTCGCAAACCTGGTGCGCTGGCATGTTGCCCGCGGCGGCCGGGTGATCTTCGACGACCTGCATCAGGGGCTCTCCGCGCTCTATGATCCTGAAGCGTTCTATTCCGACCGTCGGCTCGGGCTTTCAATGCTCTTCGTCCTCGGCTTCTGGTTCGTCTACATGGTCGGCAGTCACAACCGGTTGCTGCCGCTGAAACCATCGGAGCCGGTGCCGGTTCAGGGGGATTTCGTAAGGGCCATGGGTGGGTTCCTGGCGCGGAAGCTCACGCCGCACGCCGCGGCCAGGCTGATGCTCGACGGCTGGTTCGACGCTCTGCGGCGTCGGGGCGCATTGCCGCCGGATGAGCCGCCGTTCGCCTGTCTGGCCAGGAACCCGCTGGTGGCAGCCGACGACCGACGCGCGCTCGAACGCTACCATGCGCGCGCGGAGGCAGGCGGACACGTCGATCTGGCCGATCTGCACGACTGTATCACTAGAACGGAGCGGGCACTGGGATGACCAACAAGGCACAGGAACTGGAAGAGGCGCTCGAGCACGAGCTCGGCAAGGTCATCTTCGGCGCTGACGCGGTAGTACATGCCCTGACGATTGCCCTCGTCGGTCGTGGCCACGTCCTCCTCGAGGGCGCCCCGGGCCTCGGTAAGACGCTCCTGGCGAAGACCTTCGCGGCCGTGCTCGGCGGCTCCTTCAAACGGGTCCAGGGTACGGCGGACCTCCTGCCTACGGACATCACCGGGGTGCACGTGTTCGACGCCGAGCGCCGCGCCTTCGAGTTTCAGCCCGGCCCGCTCTTCGCTGACGTGCTGCTGACGGACGAGATCAACCGGGCGAGCCCCAAGACCCAGTCGGCGCTGCTGGAAGCCATGGAGGAGCGGCAGGTCACCGTGGACCGGGAAACCTTCCCGCTGCCCGAGGACTTCATCGTGGTGGCAACGCAGAATCCCCGGGAGTTCGAGGGCACGTACCCGCTCCCCGAGTCCCAGCTCGACCGGTTCATGCTGTCGGTACCCATCGGCTACCCCGGGCCGGCCGACGAGGCGCGGATCATCGAGGCGTACGGCCGGCCGCAGAGCGAGACGGCGGCAGTGAGCCCCCTGCCGAGGGAGGCAGTGCACAGCGCCAGGCAGGCCGCCGGCGCGATCCACGTCGCCGGCGATCTCACCACCTACCTGCTCGATCTGGCCGCGGCCACACGCAACAACCCCCACGTCAATCTGGGTCTGTCGACCCGTGGTGTGGTTGCCCTGACCCGGGCTGCCCGAATAGAAGCGGCGCTGGCGGGTGCGGACTACGTCACGCCGGATCACGTCCGGGCGGTGGCCCCGTGGGTGCTCGGTCACCGGCTGGTTCTGTCCACCGAGGCGGCGCTTGACGGGGTCAGAGCGGCGACCGTCGTCGCGCACGTGCTCGAGAACGTAGCTGTGCCTCAATGACCCCGCAGCCCTGACGGACAAGCTGTCGCCGATATGCCGAACCTCACCGCCACGAGCTATGGACTGCTGGCGCTGATATCGCTGATGGGGATCACCGAGCAGTGGGCGGGCGGCATCTGGCCCTGGTGGCGCCTGGCCGCTGCGGCGTACCTGCTCGCCCTCACCTACGAGTGGCTGCGCATCCGACGTGTCCACATTCGGGCCGCGCTCTCCGGGCCGGGACGGTTCCGGCTCGGCCGCGCGGTACGCCTGCCACTCGAGGTCCGGCACACCAGCCCCGTGCCGATTGTGGTCGGGTATGCCATCGAGCTGCCCGATGTGCTCGAATCCCGGGGCGTCGGACGCGGGGCGCGGCGCGCGCGTCTGGCCGCGGGTGCCGACCAACGGCTTCCGGTCGAGGCCCGGGCGGTGGCCGTGGGCGAGGGCCGTCTGGAGAGGCTGGCGGTGCGCGTGCTGGGACCCCTCGGGCTCGCCTGGTGGCGCCGGCCGTGCGCGCTCGATGGGGAGATCGCCGTGGTGCCGGACGCGTTGACCACGGCGGAGCGGGTCTCGGGTCTTTCCCTCGGCGGCGCGGGTGGTGTGCGCCGGCAGGGTCACGGACAGGAGCTGCACCACCTGCGTGCCTACAGGCCGGGGGATCCGCGTCACCGGATCGACTGGAAGGCCACCGCCCGATCCGGCGCGCTGGTGACCCGGGTGCTCGCCGAATCCCAGCATCTGGACATCATGGTGGTGCTCGACGCGGGCCGAACCAGCCGCAACCGGCTGGACGGACTTTCCCAGCTCGGTCACTACGTGAACGTCACCGCGCGATTTGCCGAGCACGCCACCGCCAATGGCGACCGGGTCGGGCTGGTCGCGATCAGCGACCGGCCTCTGGCCGTGGTGCCGCCGGGCCGCGACGGGCAGACCATCACCCGGATCCGGCAGGCCCTCGGCGGACTAACGACCGAGCCGGTGGAGTCGGACCCGCTGGTGGCCGCCCGGGAGATGGGCCGCTTCGTCCGGCATCGCTGCCTGGTGGTGGTGCTCACGGATCTCTACGGCGTGGAAGCGAGCGGCCGGCTCAGTCAGTGCATCCGGCTCTGGGCACCCCGGCATCTGTCGATGATCGTCGGTCTGGTGGGAGACGAGCTGCGGACGCTCGAGTCCCGGGCGGCGCGCGACTGGCTCGATCCGTACGTGGGCCTCGCGGCCGGCATGTACCGGGCCAATCTGGAGCGTGGCGCCGGCGGGTTGCGCGCCCTCGGCGCGCAGGCGCTGCTCTGCCGTCCCGCCCATCTGGAACGGAACGTGCTCGCCCGCTACGGCAAGCTCAGGTCGAACCGTCGCGTGTAGCCGGGGATGGTTTCACCGGTCGTCGCACGAGGACGAGCAGGAACAGCAGCCAGTAGCCGATGCCGATGGTCACTCGCATGGGCAGCGAGAAGCGGGGGTCCGGCGAGACGTATCCCTCGATCAGCCCGGCACCGACCAGAAAGATGACGCAGACCACGAGCAGCGGGCCGCAGGCGGCGACGGCGCGCCGGAACGACTCGGTACGGGCCACCTCGCCCGGGCGGGCAATGGCTTCGCCGATGTAGAGCCCCACGGCGCCGGCCACGGCGATCACGGAAAGCTCCACCCAGCCGTGCGCGCATACGAACTCCAGAAGGCGGCCGGCCATGTCGTGGCGCGCGGTGAATGCCAGGACGCCGCCCAGCATCAGTCCGTTCAGCCCGATGATGTAGAGAGTGCCCAGCCCGTACAGTGCGCCCAGGCTGACCGCGGTGAGGGTGACCACGATGTTGTTGGTGAAGATCCCGATCGACAGCAGCGACGACGGCACCACATTGAGCAGATCGTCCGTCCACAGCTCTCCTTTCTGGACCTGGGCGATCATGTCTTCGGAAGCAAACAGGGTGACGAGCTCCGGATAGGTGCTGACCAGCCACCATCCGGCCCAGCCCGCGAGGAGGAAGCCCAGGGTCACGGCTCCGATGTGCCAGGAGAGGCGCCGGGCGCTCGCTGCCGCTTCGTGACGGAACGTGGCGGCGATCTCCCGGGAGAGCGAGAAAGGTCTTCTGAAGATGGCCCGGTGCACGCGCGCGTAGAGCAGCTCGATACGGCGGGTCAGCGGGCTGCCGGGAGCGAGCCGACGCCCGAGCGCCAGATCCCGGGCGAGTTCCGGGTAGTGATCGAGCACCTCGCGTGCTTCGTCGGCGCTGATTGGACGCCCGCCCTCGAGGCCGGGCAGCGCTGCTTCGGTACTCTGCCAGGCTCCGCTGCGCCGCTCGAACCACGCGGCCGCTGCGCGATCGGCAGCGTCGCCCGCCATCAGCGACCGGCGATCCGCTTGAGCGCGGCCTCGACGTCCGCCTCGGAGCGCGGATCCGGCTCGCCGAGCCGCTCGAGGAGGCGCCGACCGAGGTCGGTCCGCTTTGCCGAGTCGAGCTCCGCCCAGCGATCCAGAACCTCCTCGACGAGCTGGACGTTGGACAGACCCACCCGGGCGATCGAATCGCTCTTCAGGCGTTTGAACGTGTCGCCGACACCGTCGTCCTCGTAGATGAGCAGCGTGCCCGCCGCCATGTCTCCGATGCGGACGGATTGACGGCTGAACACGGTGGCGGCCAGCCCGACCGCATAGACACCGGGCAGGCTGTCCACGAGCCGCAGCACGTTGCGGATGAGGATGGCGCCGGTCCCAGGCACGGCGCCGGTACCGGTGACGATGCGCACGCCGGCCATTCGCTTGCCCGGCGTGCGGCCCTGCATGGCGAGCTCCAGGACGGGATGATAGAAGAAGTAGATCGCAGCTGCCGGCAGCACCACTGCGAAGGTATAGCCATGCCGCGAGACGCCGGCCGCCTCGAGATCGAGCGAGCCGAGGAGCGCCACGGTGCCCACCACGTACCAGGCGAGGGCAAGGAGCGTGCGGATGTGCCAGTCGATGATGAAAGCGAAGCTGCGCCCGCCCGGGCCGGCCACAGGCAGCTCCACGTCGACGCCGGTGATGCTCCGGATCTGCAGCGCGCTTTCCATGGGGGCATATTATCCGACCACGGCGGGACGTACGGAACCACGTCCCGTTTCCGCCGCCATCCTCTCGGGGGATGTGCGACGCTCCCCGAATTCGTACCGCGGCGGGTCTGAAGCTTACACTTGGCGAGAGGAGCACTTGAGGGCGGGACATGAACACGGATCTGAGTGGACGCACGGCGCTGATCACCGGCGGCAGCATGGGGCTGGGGCTGGCCATGGCCAGGGCATTTCACGGCGAAGGGGCGAATGTCGCGATAGTGGCACG
>JASFLG010000322.1:0-5468 GCA_050118205.1 Pseudomonadales bacterium | reverse complement strand
CTCGAGGACGCCGGGTTCGAGCTGGCCTATCCGGACCGGCGCGCGACGCACGAGTTCATCATCACGTTCCGCAATCAGGCCAAGACCCTGGGGGTCACGGCCATGGACTTTGCCAAGCGCCTGCTGGACTACGGCATACATTCGCCTACCACATACTTTCCGCTGCTGGTGCCGGAATGTTTCCTCGTGGAACCCACCGAGACGGAAACCCGGGACGAGCTGGACGCCTTCGTGGCCGCGCTTGTCAGCATCCAGCGTGAAGCGGAAGAGGATGCCGCACTGGTGACCGGTGCGCCGCACACGCTGCCCGTGCGCCGTCTCGACGACGTGAAGGCGGCGCGGGAGCTCGATCTGGTCTGGCATCCCGCGGAAGCGGGCGCTTGAGCGGCTGATCAGCTCACGGCCGCTTTGAACTCGTCGAGCGAGGTGATGGGCAGCGAGCACCGGGTCCCCTCGCAGCGATAGGCTGCCACCCGATCCTTGAGCTCGGCGCTCACCAGCCTCGGCAGGTAGCCGGGCAGCGGATCGGCGACGTCCCAGGGAATCGCATAGACCGACCTCGTCGGATGGTAGCCCTGGCGCGCGGTCGCGAGCCATGCCGCGCTCTCGCCCGTATCACCGCGGATGATGATCTGCTCGCCGGGATGCTGAGCCAGCGCGAGCGCCGAGAGCAGGGTACAGTGACCGGCGGGGTAGCGACGCATCTGTTCCACGGCCCAGGCCAGCGTCCGCATGGCCGCTTCGATGTACCTCGGCTCGCCGAACAGATGGCCGAGCCGCATCATGGCGACGGCCATGGCGCCGTTGCCGGGTGGCTGGGCGTCGTCGATGCTCGGCTTCGGTCGGTAGATCAGGTTCTCGTGATCGTGCGCGGTGAAGTAGAAACCACCTTGCGCCTCATCTTCGAATCCCGCGAGCGCGGCGTCTGCAAGGGTAAGAACGAATTCGGCATCTGATGGCCGCCAGCGCGCGGAGAGCAGCGTCAGCAATCCGTTCATCAGGTTCGCGTAGTCGTCCAGATAGCCCGGATGGCGCGCCTGACCGCGGGTCCAGGTGGCCATCAGGCGCTCGCCGTCCCAGACGTTGCCGCGCAGAAAATCGACGCAGTCGGCGGCCGCATCGATCCAGTCGTCCCTCTGAAGGCGGGCACCGGCCCGGGCCAGGCCGTCGATGACGAGCCCGTTCCAGCTGGTCAGCACCTTGTCGTCGAGACCCGGTCGTGGCCGCGTGTTGCGCTCCGAGAGCAGCTTTGCGCGGCCCGTCGCCAGCGCCGCGTCGGCCGTCTGTCGATCCAGGGACAGACGCTCGACCACGGCCCGCCAGGCGTCGTAGCGGTGCAGGTTCCACTTGCCCTCGAAGTTGGCCGGCTTGTCGAGCCCGTACAGGGTCTCCAGCACCAGATACTCGGTGTCGTCGACGAGCCGTTTCACCTGGTCGCGGCGCCAGAGGTAGTAGCGTCCCTCCTCGCCTTCCGAGTCGGCGTCGAGCGCGGCGTAGAAACCTCCGCCGGGGTCACGCATCTCGCGAATCAGCCAGCCGGCGGTTTCCGTGACCGCGGCCGTCAGCAGCTCGTCCGGTGCGATCGCGAGCGCTTCGCTGTACAGCGACAGCAGCTGGCCGTTGTCGTAGAGCATCTTCTCGAAGTGGGGAATCATCCACTTCCGGTCCGTCGCATAGCGGAAAAAACCACCACCGATGTGATCGTAGATGCCGCCCCGGGCCATCTTGGTCAGCGTGGTCATCACCCGGTCGAGCGTGTCGCGCCGATCTCCGGCATCCGGATGCAGCGCCCAGTACTCGAGCTCCCGGTTCACGGTGCTGGGCATGGGGAACTTGGGCGCGGTGCCGAAGCCCCCCTCGGCCGCGTCATACTGCTCCGCGAGCGCAGCGTGGGCCGCCCCGATCAGCGCGTCGGCCTCGAGGGTCGGGTCCGCCGGCACGGCGGCGTTGTCCTCCGGGGGCGCGTTCAGCTTCTCGAGCACCTCGCTGATCCGCTCGCCCTGGGCCGTGAGCTCGCTGCGCTTCGCATCGAAGGTCTCCGCTACCCTGAGCAGCAGGTCGGCGAAACCCGGCAGCTGGTATCGGGGTGCCTTGGGGAAATAAGTGCCGGCGAAGAACGGCACCAGGGTATCCGGGTCGAGGAAGACCGTGAGGGGCCAGCCGCCGGGCTGCTGGGTCAGCAGCTGGTGGGCGAGCTGATAGACTTTGTCCAGATCCGGGCGCTCCTCCCGGTCGACCTTGATGTTGACGAAGTGCTCGTTCATCACGGCCGCCGTCGCCGGGTCCTCGAACGATTCGTGCGCCATGACGTGGCACCAGTGGCAGGCCGAGTAGCCGATGGAGAGCAGGATCGGTTTGCCCTGGCCCCTGGCCAGAGCCAGCGCCTGGGCGTCCCAGGGCTGCCACGCGACCGGGTTGTCGGCGTGCTGCCGCAGGTAGGGACTGGTCTCGGCGCCCAGTCGATTGTCCATAATCCTGTCCTTTTCGGCGGTTCCTGGCGGTCGTTGGTAATCTCCCGAACTTTAGGGTTCAATCCGCCGAAGGACAATCGAGGAACGCAATGGTGGGGTCGAACCGGCCCGCCGGCAGACGGCGACAGAGGACGCCAGGTCGCAGAGGACCGGAAGAATCACAGAGGCAGCACGATGGTGGACGCTGACGGCTTCCGGCCGAACGTGGGCATCGTGCTCTGCAACGATCTGGGGCAGGTGCTGTGGGCGCGCCGTGTCGGTGGTCACGATGCCTGGCAGTTTCCCCAGGGCGGCATCCAGAGGCGGGAGTCGGTCGAGGATGCCCTGTATCGAGAGCTGTTCGAAGAGGTGGGGCTCGAGTCGCACGGTGTCGAGATCCTGGCACGCACAAACGGCTGGCTGCGTTACCGGCTGCCCCGCCGCATGCGCCGCCACAACTCCTCGCCGGGCTTCGTAGGCCAGAAGCAGAAGTGGTTTCTGCTCCGTATGCTGCACGACGAAGACCGGCTGCGGATGGACCATACCGACAGCCCGGAGTTCGACAGCTGGCGGTGGGTCAGCTACTGGTATCCGGTGGGCCAGGTCGTGGACTTCAAGCGGGAGGTGTACCGGCGGGCCCTGAAGGAGCTGGCGCCCTACCTGTGTGTCCGTGAAGCTCACGGTCCGGCTCAGCGCGAATGCTGAACATCCTGCGCAGCATCGTTCAGGACGTGGCGGGCGCCGGCTCATTCCGGGCGCAGCTCGATCTGCTGGTGCACGACGTGCGGGTGGCGCTCGGCACCGAGGTGTGCTCTATCTATCTGCAGCATCGCGGTCAGGACGAGCTGCTGCTCGCCGCGAACGAGGGCTTCACCCGCGATTCCGTCGGCAAGATCAGCCTGTCGGTGGAGCAGGGCCTGGTGGGCCTGGTGGCCCAGCGGGCCGAGCCCATCAATCTGAACAACGCCACGGCCCACCCGCGCTTTCACCTGATTCCGGAGATTGGTGAAGAAGCCTTCCACGCTTTTCTCGGTGTGCCCGTGATCGATCATCGTCGGGTGCTCGGCGTGCTGGTGGTGCAGCAACGGGAGCGGCGCAAGTTCGACGAGAGCGAGGAGGCGTTCCTCGTGACGCTTTCGGCCCAGCTTGCCGGGATCATCGCCCACGCGGAGGCCACCGGCGACATGGAGCTGCTCATCGCGGACTCCACGGAGCCGGCGCTGGAGCGGGCGGACGCGGTGTTCCGCGGGGTCGGCGGCACCCCCGGCATCGGTATCGGCACCGCCGTGCTCATCCATCCGCCGGCGAGCCTGGAGGCGGTGATCGATAAGATCACCGACGACGTTTCCACGGAGCTGCAGGTGCTCGAGCGGGCCATCGACTCGGTGCGCGAGGACATCCGCCGCATCAGCGATCAGTTCCGCGGCAGCCTGCCGCCGGAGGAGCTGGCTCTGTTCGATGTGTATCTGCACATGCTGGACGACAACGCGCTGGCCGGCGACATTCGCGACCGGGTGCGCAAGGGCTCGTGGGCGCAGGGCGCGCTGAAGCAGGTGATCCACGAGCACGTTCGGCGCTTCGAGGCCATGGAGGACCCGTATCTCAGAGAGCGCGGCGCGGACGTGAAGGATCTTGGCCTGCGGGTGCTCGGCTATCTGCAGGACCTTCGCGCCCGGAAGACGTTCTTCCCCGACGACACCATTCTCGTCGGCGAGGAGGTGACCCCGGGAATGCTGGCGGAGGTGCCCGCGGGCAAGCTGAAGGGCATCGTCTCGGTGCGGGGCTCGGTCAACTCCCATCTCGCCATCCTCGCCCAGTCCCTGGACATCCCGGCGGTCATGGGCGCCATCGACTTCCCGGTGGCCAACATCGACAGCGTCCCCCTGGTCGTGGACGGGTTCTACGGCGAGGTGATCAGCAATCCGTCCCAGGCGACGGTGGACCACTACCGTACCCTGATGGCCGGCGAGGTGGCTCTGGCCGAGGAGCTCGAGGAGCTGCGGGATCTCAAGGGCGTGACGCTGGATGGGTGGCGGATAGGGCTCTGGGTAAACATCGGTCTCACCGGGGTCGGACGCTCGCTGGACCGAGGCGCCGAGGGCATCGGGCTCTTCCGCACCGAGATTCCTTTCATGACCAAGGAGCGCTTTCCGTCGGAGGAGGAGCAGCGCGCCATCTATCGCGAACACATGGTGGCCTTCGAGCCGAAGCCGGTCACCATGCGCATGCTGGACGTGGGCGGCGACAAGAACCTGTCCTACTTTCCCATCTCCGAGGAAAACCCCTTCCTCGGCTGGCGCGGCATCCGGGTGACCCTGGATCATCCCGAGATCTTCATGGTGCAGGCCCGGGCCATGCTCAAGGCCAACGCGGGGCTAAAGGGCGATCTCCGCATCATGCTGCCCATGATCACCTCGGTGAGCGAGGTGGAGGAGGCCATGGCGCTGGTGGAGCGGGCGTACCAGGAAGTGCTGGAGGAGGGGGTCGAGGTCAAGCAGCCGCAGATCGGCGTGATGATCGAGGTGCCGGCCGCCGTCTACCAGACCCGGCGCCTGGCCGGCATGGTCGATTTCCTCGCGGTCGGCTCCAACGATCTCACCCAGTACATGCTTGCCGTCGACCGCAACAACCCGCGGGTCGCGCACCTGTATCACGAGACCCACCCGGCCGTGCTCACCGCACTCAGGGAGGTCGCCAAGGCGGCGCTTGCCGAAGACGTCCAGTTCGGCATCTGTGGAGAGCTGGCGGGCAATCCGGTGGGTGCGGTGCTGCTGATGGCCATGGGATATCAGGTGCTGTCCATGAACGAGACGTCGCTGCCCAAGGTGAAGTGGGTGATCCGCAACGTGAAACGCTCGGACGCCCGGCGCATGCTCGCCCGGGTGCTGCGTATGGATACCCACGAAGAGGTGCAGGCGTTCATGCACCAGCAGTTGGTCAAGGCCGGGCTCGGCCGGGTGCTGCCGCGCCACCACTGACCCGTCACCACTGACGCGCGTTCAGCCGAGGGGCACTTCC
>JASFLG010000321.1:0-5480 GCA_050118205.1 Pseudomonadales bacterium | reverse complement strand
CCCCGTTCGTGCTCGAGCTGGACGATGGAGTTGAACGGGCTTCCGGACGGCTCCCGGCCCATACGCGTCCACAACCGGGCACCCACTCTTCGGAGGACCATCGACAGCGTGAACACCTTCGAGATGCTCTGGATGGAGAAACGCTCTTCTGCTTCCCTCTCGGTAGCGTGAGGACCTGAGGTCCTCCTGACGGCGAGGCCGAATCTGGTCGGGTCGACCCTCGCCAGCGCGGGTATGTAGGTGGCGACTCGGCCCTTGGCCGCATGCACGCCAACTCCCTTGCAGCAACCTGCCAGCACACGCTGCAGCGCCGCGTCGACGTTGGAAGGACTGGAAGTCACAGTCGATCAGTCCCCATTCTCGTTCCAGTCTATGGCAGGCATCTGCAGGAGTGAGGCGTGTAATGCGCGATTCCATGCGTGACGAAGCTCTCTCAGAAAGCGGCTCTCCTCGCCGAAGCGGGTGTGGCGCCCCGGCACCAGGCTCCCCGCGGCATAGACGTTCAGCTCGATCGGAGGGCCCACGGACAGGTTGCTGCGGGTGGTGGCGTCCATGGACAGGAGCGCACAGGAGGCGGCCTGCTCGAGCGAGCTGTCGACGTCCACGAGGCGATCCAGAATCGGTTTGCCGTACTTGACCTCGCCGATCTGCAGAAACGGTGTGTCATCGCTGGTCGCGATGAAGTTACCTTCAGGGTAGATCATGAATGCGCGACATGGCGCGCCCTGGATTTCTCCGCTCAGGAGAAAGCTCGCCTCGAACACCGGGCCGCCCGGTGTGAGCTTCTGGCGTTCCACACTGATTCTGCCGACGTAGCTTGCTGCATCGGCGATGGTGCCGACAGTGTGCAGGTTTTCCGCGTCCGGTTTTTCGATGTCGCCCTCGATCTGATGGAAGACGCTCTGCGTGGTGGCCAGGTTGCCAGCCGCGCAAACGACGAACTGCCGTTCTCCGGCCTTTCCGAACGAGCGCATCTTGCTGTAGGTGCTGACGTTGTCCACCCCGGCATTGGTACGCGAATCGGAGACGGACACCAGCCCCGCCCGCAGGCTCATGGTGACGCAATAGGTCATGAACAGCTCCGTTGTGTCTGCCGTTTCGCGAGCGGCGCCAACAGCGCGTCGAGATGGCGGTCACCATCCCGCGTGACCTCCAGCGTCGGGTAGCGCTGACCACCGGTGTACCGGAGAATCACGGTCTTGACAGCATCGAAACGCTTGACGATGAGTGACAGTGGGACTCCAGAGGATTGCGCATCGTCGATAGCGTTCCGCAATCGCTTGTGGGAATAGCTGTGACCGCCGACTGCGACAATCCTCGCCCCGCTCGTCAGGCCCGCAGAGAACGCTGGACCATCCCAGAGAACATCCGTGACCTTGGCGTCGGCGCCGACCACCATGCCAAGGGAATAGGTGAAATCGAAATAGTCGTGATGGTGCTGATCATGCGCCAGCCAGTCGGATGGTTCTTTTCGCCAGGCCAGCCGGTACCCGCCCAGCTCGATGCCACGATACGGTGCGCGCTTCGCAATGTCATCGATCCGTTCCGTGAAGAACGTGGACCAGTCCATGGAGAATACCGAATCGAGAGCTGAAACCAGGTCGGAACGCGTGTATGGCACGGGAGCCGGCCTGGCGGACGAGTTGGCAGGCGGTGCGAAGAAGCGTCTCGCGAAGTCGTCGAGCGAGGTCCGCCCATCGGTGCCCGCACGGATGAGCATGTCAGCTTCCAGCCAGATGAGAAGGCCTTCGCTGTAGTAGTCCTCGGAACGCTGCCAGCTTCGCCAGGGCTGGGGTTCGCGGGCGGTAAAAATCGGATCCATTTCGGTATCGACAAGCGGTCGCCACTGTCGACCTGGCCGCGAATCGTAGGTCGCGAATATGAGCGCAAACGCCTCACGCGTATGCGCCCGCGAGATGAGGCCGCTACGTGCCGCGAGAACGTGTCCGTAGAACTGAGTAAGACCTTCGTAGACCCACATCAGCTCGTTGGTCATGGACGTGAAATCGCGCGAAAGATTTCCACTGGGCACGCGGTACTTGCCGATCCAGCTGTGCGAGTACTCGTGGGGCAGCAGGTCATGTTCCGTGGTCGAATGCTCCCAGTCGGAGAAGTACGTGGCGCGAACCCCGTTTTCCGAGCTGGCCCGATGTTCCAGCCCCGTTCTGTGGATATGATCGGAGACCGACATCAGGAAATCGTAGCGCTCGAATGGCCGCCGGCCAAAGAGTGCATCGGCTTCGGCTACGAGGTTTCGGTGTCGCTGCAGAACGCCATGATTCGCTGGCAGCTGGTCGGGCTGATCGGCCACGATCGTCAGCGTGATGCGCGTGTCCAGCTGCTCAACGTGCGCGTGGCGTCCCGCCAGAACGGGAGAATCGATCAGTGTTCGGAGATCCACCTCCTCGAACGCGATCACACCGTCTGCAAGCGACTTCGTGTCGAGCGACGTCGCCCACGCCCATTCGTCCGGCAGGCGCAGCGATGCGCAGACCATGATCTCGTCGGCGCTCGGCCCGACCGGATAGAGGCAGGTCGATTGCCAGTGAAGCCACAGAATCTCCTCACTGAACACGACGGGACCCTGGCTGCCGTCCGTCGGTGTCAGCGCCTGAAACCGTATCTGAAGCTCCCGTGCGCCCGAGGGCACCTGCACCTGAAAACGATAGGGATCCGCTGGATCGCGTATCCAGGTACATGGCACGTCGGCGGCCAGAATCTTCAGCCCGGCCACGAGATCGATTGGACCGCGTGGGGCGTGATAGGCGGGTAACCACTTGGCAAGCATCAGCTCGATGCTCGATTCGTTACCGATGGGGATCTGCTCCTCGACGGCGACAATGCCACGCTCGACATCGGTGGCATCCGCTCGCAGTAGGATTCGTCGTGCTTGCAAGTCCATTGGAAGTGCCTGGCGAATGTGCTGACAGAGTGCTCAGGATAGCGCGGGCTGCCGGGAATCGTTCGGGCGCGCCTGGAACGCGACCCTGGCGCTGCCGGCTCAAGCGGTCATTGCGCGCGTGGCGCACCACAGGTGCACGGCGCCGGCGCCCGCGTCGAGCAACGCCCGGGCGAGCGCGTCGGCGGTGGCGCCGGTGGTGACCACGTCGTCGACGATGGCTACCAGCGCCCCGTGCCAGCGTCGCCGGCTCTCGAACGCGCCGACCACGTTGGCCGCCCGGGCGGACCGGCCGAGCCCGGGCTGCGGCGGCGTGTGCCGCCGGCGCCGGGCAGCCAGGCGGTGCAGCGGAATCCCGAGTCGACGCGCCACCGGAGCGCCGATGAGAATGGCCTGATTGTGCCCTCGCTTCAGGAGGCGGCGCAGGGACAGGGGCACGGGCACCAGGTGTGTGGGTCGAACGCTGCCGGCGGGATAGGCTTCCTCGACGGCGTCGGCGAGCAGCGTGCCAAGCACCCGGGCAGCGACCAGTCCGCCTTCCCGCTTTGCTTCCAGCACCCAGCGCCGTGCCGAGCCCTCGTAGGCCAGCGGCGCGATCTGCCGCTCGATGGGGCTGTCCGGCGCGCAGGGCAGGTCGGGCCCGTCGAGCCAGGGCAGGTCCGCCAGGCACCAGCGACAGAGCTGCCGCCTGGCGTATGCGCCGGACGTGCTCTGACGGCAGAGCACGCAGAGGCTGCCGGTAAGGTACTCCCACATGGGGTGAGCCTCACCCGGTGCCCAGGGCGGCACCAACCGGATTTTCACGGTATCTTTCGTGAGATGACCGCTTGGACGTTCCTGTCGGCTGCTCGCACCACAGGTGGCGGGGAACCCTGCCGCGATGAGAGCGGAAGAGCCAGAGCGTAAGAGCCAGAGCGTAAGAATGAGGGCGCGATGACCGCTTCGACCAGAGATCTGCGTTTCGCTATTCACGACGTACTCGACTACGCGGGCCACTATCGACGCACGTTCGGGGAAAACGCCCCCGGCCGGGAGCTGATCGACGCCATCATCGACGAGGCGGCCCGATTCTGCGAAGGAGAGCTGGCGCCGCTCAACGGATCTGGCGACAGTCAGGGCTGCACGTATGCCGATGGTGAGGTGACCACGCCGGATGGCTTCAGGGAGGCGTACGCGAAGTTCGTCGAGGGCGGCTGGGCCGGCCTGAGCGGCGGCACCGAGTACGGCGGTCAGGGCCTGCCGGATTCCATCTCTCTGGTCCTCGAGAACCTGATGAGCGCGGCGAACACCGCGTGGACCATGTACACGGGGCTCTCGCGGGGAGTCGTGGAGGCCCTCGAGCATCACGGCAGCCTGGAGCAGAAGCAGCGGTTTCTCCCGAAGCTCCTCACCGGCGAATGGACGGGCACCATGTGCCTGACCGAGCCCCACGCGGGCTCGGACGTCGGCCTCGCGCGGACCCGAGCCGAGCCGCAGGCGGACGGCGCTTACGCCATCACCGGCACCAAGATCTTCATCTCGGCCGGCGAGCACGACCTGTCGGAGAACATCGTGCACCTGGTGCTCGCCCGCACCCCCGATGCACCGTCGGGGACCGCCGGCATCAGCATGTTCGTCGTGCCGAAGTTCGATCTGGACGGTCAGCGCAACCGGGTCAGCTGTGGCGGCATCGAGGAGAAGATGGGCATTCACGGCAATGCCACGTGCATGCTGAACTTCGACGGTGCGCGCGGCTATCTGGTGGGCGAAGAGAACCGGGGCATGCGCAACATGTTCACCATGATGAACGCTGCGCGCCTGGTGGTCGGTCTGCAGGCCGTCAGTCAGGCCGAGACGGCGCTTGCCAAGGCTACCGTCTATGCCAACGAGCGGCTGCAGATGCGCGCCCTGTCGGGCCCGAAAGCGCCCGACCGCGACGCGGACCCCATCATCGTCCATCCGGACGTGCGCCGGCTGCTGCTCACCACCCGCGCCATCGTCGACGGCGGCCGGCTGCTCGTGTATCTGGCCGGCCAGATCGCCGACGAGGCCGCCGCCGGCGACGCGGACGCTCAGAATCTGCTGGATTTTCTGACCCCAATCGTCAAGGGGTTCCTGACCGAGGTCGGATTCGAAGCGGTCAATCACGCCATGCAGGTCTATGGCGGGCACGGATACATCCGCGAGAACGGCATGGAGCAGATGGTGCGCGACACGCGGATCACGCTCATCTACGAGGGCACCACGGCGATTCAGGGGCTCGACCTGCTCGGGCGCAAGATCCTGCAGACTCAGGGTCCGGGCCTGGTGCTGTTCGCAGGCCGCATGGATGAGCTCGCCACCGAGCTCGCCGCTCAGCAGGCGCTCGCCGGGATGGGCGCGGCGCTTGGCGACGGGGCCCGGGCGTGGCAGGCGCTGGCGCGCACGCTGGGCGGTCGGGCGATGCAGGACCTGGAGGAGGTGGGTGCGGCGGCCGTCGATTTCCTGCTTTACAGCGGTTACTTGACCCTCGCCTACTGCTGGGGTCGAATCGCGCTCACGGCCAGCGCCGCGCTCGAGGAAGGCACGGAGGACGCCCGGTTTCTGGAGGGTAAGCTGGCGA
>JASFLG010000320.1:0-5503 GCA_050118205.1 Pseudomonadales bacterium | reverse complement strand
AGGACCATCAGGTCCTTGCCCTCCGGCAGGTCGATGCTCATCTCCCGCATGCTCGGGACCTCATCGACGTCCGGGTTGTACCGATAAACGCTAACCTGCATTCGTCGCTTCCTCTATTCCTTCAGTAATGGCGCTCTTGCGGCTCGAACGGCGGCATGGTGTCCGGCTGGAAGTTGACCGCCCGCTTGGCGACCCGCTTCTCACCCGGGAAGTACAGGCTGTGGCAGAGCCAGTTCTCGTCATCCCGCTCCTGATAGTCATCCCGCGCATGCGCACCACGACTCTCCCGGCGCGCTTCGGCGGCAATGGCTGTCGCCTCCGCCACCTCGAGCAGGTTGTCGAGCTCGAGCGCTTCCATCCGGGCGGTGTTGAACACGTCGCTCTTGTCGGCGAGATACCCGTGCCCGATGCGTTCGCGGAGGTCGGCCAGCTTCCTGATGCCCTCCTGCATGTGCGTCTCGGTGCGGAACACCCCGAAGCTCTCCTGCATCACGTTCTGCAGCTCCCGCTTCAGCGACGCGACGGACTCGCCGTCCGGGGTGGACTCGTTCCAGCGCGCGAGCCGCGCCATGGATTGCTCCACGTCAGAGTCGCTCGCCTCGCGGTAGGACACACCCTGGTGGATCACGTCCTCGATGTGCATGCCGGCGGCGCGGCCGAACACCACCAGATCCAGAAGCGAGTTTCCGCCCAGCCGGTTGGCGCCGTGCACCGAGACACACGCCGCCTCACCCGCCGCATAGAGGCCGGGAATCATCCGGTCCTCACCCTGAGCGTCCGCGGTGAGCGCCTGGCCGGTGATGCCGGTGGGGATGCCGCCCATCATGTAGTGACAGGTCGGCACTACCGGAATCGGCTCCTTGACCGGATCCACGTGCGCAAAAGTGCGTGACAGCTCGAGAATGCCGGGCAGCCGGCTGTTCAGCACGTCCTCGCCCAGGTGATCCAGCTTCAGCAGCACGTGGTCCCCGTCCGGACCGACGCCGCGACCCTCCAGCATCTCGATGATCATGGAGCGTGCGACCACGTCACGGCCCGCCAGGTCCTTGGCCGAGGGTGCGTAACGCTCCATGAAGCGCTCGCCGTCCTTGTTGATGAGGTAGCCCCCTTCGCCGCGGCAGCCTTCGGTGATCAGCACCCCGGCACCGTGAACGCCCGTCGGGTGGAACTGCCACATCTCGGCGTCCTGAACCGGGAACCCGGCCCTGAGCGCCATACCCGATCCGTCACCCGTGCACATGTGCGCGTTCGTGGTGCTGGCATAGATCCGGCCGGCGCCACCGGTGGCGAGCACCGTCGCCCGCGAGCTGATGAACACGGTCTCGCCGGATTCCAGATCGATGGCGATCAGGCCGACCACGTCGCCGTCCTGGTTCCTGACCAGATCCACCGCGAACCACTCGTTCAGGAACGTGGTGTTGGCCTTCAGGTTGGCCTGGTAAAGGGTGTGCAGCAGGGTATGACCCGTGCGGTCGGCGGCCGCGCAGGTTCTGGCAGCCTGGCCCCCCTTGCCGAAGTTCTTGGACTGGCCGCCGAACGGACGCTGGTAGATCCGTCCGGATTCCGTGCGCGAGAACGGCAGGCCCATGTGCTCGAGCTCGAACACCGCCTGCGGCCCTTCACTGCACATGTACTCGATGGCGTGCTGGTCGCCGATGTAGTCCGACCCCTTCACCGTGTCGTACATGTGCCAGCGCCAGTCGTCGTCCGGATCGTCGCTGGCGATGGCGCACGTGATCCCGCCCTGGGCGGAAACGGTGTGTGACCGGGTGGGGAACACCTTGGTGATGACGGCGGTGTTGAGTCCCGACCGGGCGAGCTGCAGGGCGGCACGCATACCGGCACCGCCACCGCCAACGATGACCCCGTCGAATTCGATCTTACGTAGGCTAGGCACTTGTATAACTCCCAAAAGCCGTCACAGGGTCCAGAACATCTGCAACGCCCAGACGACGTAGACGAAGAGGATGAGCAGACACCCTGCCTGATACACCATCCGGAATGCGGTGGAGTGCTTGCCGAAGTAGTGATCGCGGATGTAGTCCGTGCCGACCGTCCACATGCCGATCCAGGCATGGGCCGCCGTCGACAGCACCATGAGCGTGCTGAACAGCAGCATGGGCACGGACGCGAAGTAGTTCCTGAGGGTCGCGTAGTCCAGGTCCGGATTGGCCAGGAAGAAACCGAGCACGCAGAGCGCATACAGGGTCAGGATGGCCGCGCTCACCCGCTGGATGACGAAGTCGGAGAGGCCCGAGCGGCTGAGGCTGCTGATGCTGGTTACCATAGCCAGACCCCCGTGATGATGGCGAGAACGGCGCTCAAGGCAAACACCGTGTAAGAAGAGGCGGCGGCCACCTTGAAGCTGTCGCCGATGTGAAAGTCCATGATCATGTGCTTGATCCCGGCCAGAATGTGGTAGATCAGCAGGGTGAGCACGCCCCAGAGCACGAATCTGGCAAACGGGGCCGCCAGGACGCTGGACGCCTGTGCAAAGCCCGCAGGGGAGTCGAGGGCCAGGCTCAGCAGCCAGAGCAGGTAACCGACCCCGAGAAACAGCAGCATCCCCGTGATCCGGTGCGCGATCGAGGCGATGGCCGTGATCGGCCACCCGAACTGAGTCAGCGACAGATACACCGGTCGGTTTTCTTTTCCGGCGGCGCTCATGGTTGGGTTCTCGTCGTGTGCAGGCTGGTCATCGGCTCACTCTCTTTTGTTCTTCCGGCTTTGTTGAGACCTCGCGACCGCCGGCTAAAAGACGCGCTCCCCGAAGCGAAACGCAAAACGTTCGACGGAACCACTCGAGGGCTCCAAAGACTGTATTGTACTGGATCAATACGGCGTGACAGCCACCCGGCACCGAGACCGCGGCACGTCGCTCCGCCGGCCGGCTTCTCCGGGCTTGTACGCTGGCAGCTGGAGCAGCGCAGCGCGAGCAGTCGACCGATTTTAGTCATCCACCTTGGGCATTGTACAGGCGCGCACCGCAGGCAGCATGGGGAGCCCAGGCTCAATTGACAACTTGGGGCGCCGTTTATACGCTCCCTGCTCGCCGGCAATTCCTACATAATCAGCCCGACGGCGAGGGTGCGCGGTGTCAGCGTCGCGCACGACTGCCGGGCACGCAGTTTTTCATTCCTTGCGGGAGGACACATGACAGATTCCACGGGCAGGACTGCCCAGCTGACCATTGACGGCAAGTCGATCGAGCTGCCCGTCCTCTCTGGAACCACCGGGCCGGACGTGATCGATGTGGGCAAGCTGACCGCCGAGGGTTACTTCACTTATGACCCGGGCTATGTCTCCACCGCCTCCTGCGAGTCCGCCATCACCTACATCGACGGCGGTGCGGGTGTGCTGCTGCACCGCGGCTACCCCATCGAGCAGCTCGCCGAGCAATCCGACCACCTGGAGCTGTGCTATCTGCTGCTGAACGGCGAGCTGCCGAATCGCGCGGAAAAGGAACGTTTCGTCAGCACGATCAAACACCACACCATGGTGCACGAGCAGCTGGCGCTGCTGTTCCGCGGCTTCCGCCGCGACGCCCACCCCATGGCCATCATGTGCGGTGTCACCGGCGCGCTGTCGGCCTTCTACCACGACTCCCTCGACATCGACGACTTTCACCACCGGGTGATCACCGCGCACCGACTGATCGCCAAGATGCCGACGCTGGCGGCCATGAGCTACAAGTACTCTCAAGGTCAGCCCTTCATCTATCCGCGCAATGATCTGGACTACGCGGAAAACTTCCTGCACATGATGTTCGCGACCCCGTGCGCCGACTACGAGGTGAACCCGGTCATCGCCAAGGCGATGGACCGGATCTTCCTGCTCCATGCGGACCACGAGCAGAATGCTTCCACCTCCACCGTCCGCCTCGCCGGCTCCACCGGCGCGAACCCGTTCGCCTGCATCGCTGCCGGCATCGCCGCTCTGTGGGGACCCGCGCACGGCGGCGCCAACGAGGCGGTGCTGAACATGCTGAACGAGATCGGTGACGAGAAGAACATCGACAGGTACGTGAAAAAGGCCAAGGACAAGGACGACCCCTTCAGGATCATGGGTTTCGGCCACCGGGTCTACAAGAACTACGACCCACGGGCCAAGGTCATGCAGCAGACCTGTCACGAGGTGCTCGACGAGCTCGGGGTTGAGGACGATCCCATCCTGCGGATGGCCCAGCGCCTGGAGAAGATCGCGCTGGAGGACGACTACTTCATCGAGAAGAAGCTCTATCCCAACGTGGATTTCTATTCCGGCATCATCCTGAAGGCCATCGGCATACCCACCGAGATGTTCACGGTGATCTTCGCCACCGGACGCACACCCGGATGGATCGCGCAGTGGAACGAGATGATCAGCGGCCCCTACAAGATCGGCCGCCCGCGCCAGCTCTACACGGGCGAGACGCGGCGGGATTTCGTGCCGCTCGACAAGCGCTGAACGCACCCACGGGCGCCGTGCCCGCCGTCAGCGGAGCGCCGGCGTGAGCACGCCGCTTCGAAGTCTGCCGGCCATCGACCGGCTGCTGAGGTCTGCCGCCATCGCGCGCAGCGTGGCCACGCACGGCGAGACCCGGGTGAAGGCGCTGCTCAGGGAGCTGCAGGGGCGCTGGCGCGAGGCCGGTGAAGCGCCGGACTGGGCCGCCGACCCCGAGGCTTACGCCGGCGCCGTGGAAGACCGACTCGAAGGGGAGGTCTACCGGCCGGTCTTCAACCTCACAGGAACCATCATCCATACCAATCTCGGCCGGGCGCTGGTGAGCGAAGACGTCTATCGTGCGGTCGAGCCGCTCGTCACGCGACCGATCAACCTGGAGTACGACCTCGGGGCCGGGCGACGCGGCGACCGGGAGAAGTTCGTCGAGGAACGGCTCACCCTGCTCACCGGCGCCGAGGCCGCAACCGTGGTCAACAACGGCGCTGCCGCCCTGCTCCTGGTGCTCAACACCTTCGCGCTCGGCCGCTCGGTGCCTGTCTCCCGGGGGGAGCTCATCGAGATCGGCGGCAGCTTCCGCCTGCCCGACATCATGACCCGGTCCGGGTGCCGGCTCACCGAGGTGGGCACCACCAACCGCACGCACCTGGCCGACTATGAGTCAGCGATGAACGCGGATACCGCCCTGGTGCTCAAGGTGCACCCGAGCAACTACCACATCAGCGGCTTCACGAGCGAGGTACGGGTCGGAGAGCTCGCCGGACTGGCCCACGCCCACGGATGCCCCCTGGCGGTGGACCTCGGCAGCGGTACCCTCATCGATCTGACCCGCTACGGCCTGCCGCACGAGCCCATGCCTCAGGAGGTGCTGGCCCAGGGTGCGGATCTCGTCACGTTCAGCGGCGACAAGCTGCTGGGCGCGACCCAGGCCGGGATCGTGCTCGGCCGGCGCGACCTCGTCGCCGCGCTGAAGAAGAACCCGATCAAACGGGCGCTGCGCCCCGACAAGCTGACGCTGGCGTTCCTCGAGCAGACCCTGCGCCTCTATGAGGATCCGGACCGG
>JASFLG010000319.1:0-5507 GCA_050118205.1 Pseudomonadales bacterium | reverse complement strand
GTGGGACCGCTGAAGCTCTCCATGTCGGTGGGTCTGCACTCCGGTCCGGTCGACCTCTTCCTGGTGGGAGGGAGCCATCGGGAGCTGGTCGTTCTCGGCGAGGCGGCGGACACGGTCGTGGCGACGGAAGGGGCGGCGGAGGCGGGCCAGATCCTCGTATCGACCGCTACGGCCGAACGGCTGCCACGCACCGCAGTGCGCCCCCGCGGAGACGGAGAGCTGCTGCTCCGCTGGCGGCGGGCCCTGCCGGAGCCACCCGAGCGTGCGTTTGCGGCGGCGGACTTCGAGTCTCTCGCACCCCGGCTCATGCCCGCCGAGCTCGGCGCGTACCTCGCACCGGGTGCACCGGACCCCGAGCATCGCGTCGCCTGTATTGCGTTCATCGGCGTGCGCGGCACCAACCGCCTGCTTCGTGAACGCGGCCCCCGGTTTCTGGCCGAGGCGCTCAATGAAACCATCGCCGGTGTGCAGCGGGTGCTCGTGGAGGAGGGGGTGACCCTGCTCGCCATCGACGTTGACCGGGACGGATTCAAGTTCTTCCTCGCCGCCGGCGTGCCGTACGGGCGGGAGGACGACGAGGGGGTGATGCTGCGCGCCGCACGCAGCATCATCGAAGCCGAGCTGCCGCTCGAGCGCCGCATCGGGATCAGCCGGGGCCATGTTTTCGCGGCCGAGGTAGGCAGCGTCCGCCGCGCTGCCTACTCCGCCATGGGGGATACGACCAACACCGCTGCCCGGATCGCCGCCCAGACGCCCCCGGGCGCGATCTATGCGCATCCGTCGGTTCTGGACGAATCGATGACCGTGTTCGAGGTCGAACCGGCGGGCCCGCTCACCATGAAGGGCAAGAAGGTGCCGCAGCTGGTGTATGCGGTTGGCGCCCTGATCGGCGTTCGGGAGCGGGAAGGGCTCGCGGTCGACACGTTCGTGGGGCGGGTGACGGAGCTCGCCACGTTGTCCGATGCCGTCGTGTCGGCATGCACCGGCACGGGCGGCGTGCTCTCCCTGGTCGGCGAGACCGGATTGGGTAAGACGCGTCTCCTCAAGGAAGCGATCGGGGCGGATGCGCCCAGCATCTGGATGCGGGGGGAGCCCTATGGTGCCAACAGCTCCTACCGGATGTTGCGCGACCCGATGCGCGCATACCTCGGGATCGAGCCTGGCGATCTGGAGACCCTGCGGCGCCGCCTGCGAGCGATCGTGGAGGGTATCGCACCAGAACTCCTGCCGATGCTGTCCCTGCTCGGCGACGTGCTCAGCATTCCCGTGCCGGCCTCCGCGGAGGTGCAGGCCATCGATCCGCAGTTCCGTCCCGCGCGTACCGCGGACGTGCTCGTGCGGCTGATGGCGACGGTGTCCCCCGGGCCGCTGATCATGGTCGTCGACGAGGCGCACTGGGCGGACGGTGCCAGCGTGGGGCTGCTCGGTCGCCTGGAGGCCGAGTGCGAGACTCGGCCGTGGTTGCTCGTCTCGGCGAGGCGCGACCCGGAGCAGGGATATGTTGCCGAGACCGGAGAACGGCTGACGATCGGTCCGATGCCGGATGAGGACGTTCGCACGCTCGTGCGGCTCATCACCGAGGCCGCCCCCCTTCGCACGCATGTGAACGAAGCGATCGTCCGGCGTGCCGGTGGCTATCCGCTGTTCGCCGAGGAGATTGTCCGAGCCGGGCGTGACCTCGGTTCCCTGGATGCGTTGCCGGAGTCGCTGGAAGCGGCGATGGCGACCCAGGTGGATGCGCTCGACCGGTCCGCCCGGCGCGTGCTGCAGTTTGCATCCGTGCTCGGCCAGAGCTTTTCCACTGCCACGCTCAAGCGTCTGCTAGCGATTGAGGGCTTCGATCTCGAAGAAGCGCACCTCGAGCGTCTGGAGGACTACCTCGTCCCCGAGGGCGAGCTCCGGATGGCATTCCGCAACGGCATCCTTCGAGATACGGTCTACGAGGGGATCGCCTACCGCCTGCGCAGACGGCTGCATCTGGCCGCGGGCGAGGAAATCGAAGCGACTGCCCAGGCCCCGGCCGAAGTGGCCGATGGGCTCGCGATGCACTTTTTTCATGGGGGCGACTACGAGCGGACCTGGCGCTACGGATGCATGGCGGGAGAACGTGCACAGTCCCGTTACGCGGTCGCGGACGCCGCGCGGTTCTACGAGATCGCGCTGGAGGCTTCGCGGCGCAGCCGCGCCGTGGAAGATGATGAGAGCCGTCGTATCTGGCTGGCGCTGGGCGAGGTGACAAGCTCTGCCGGCATGTTCGATGCGTCGCTGGAAGCGCATCGCCAGGCGTTACGGTTGGCGGCGTCACAGCCACGAGAGCGGGCGGATACGCTCTTTCGGTTTGCCAAGGTGCGGGACCGGTCGGGAAAACCATCCTCCGCGCTGCGGGATCTGACCCGCGCCGCGGAGCTGATCGAGCGCTTCGGGCTCGCCGATGTGGGCGACCTTAAGGCGGAGATCGAGACCTTTCGCTCCTCGGTGTTCTTCGGACAGGATCGGTTGGACGAGGCGCTCGCGCACGCCGACCGGGCGGTCACCCTGGCGGAGCAGGCCGGTGCGCCGGCACCGCTGGCGGGGGCGCTGCTGATCCGCGAATCGGCGTGCACGATGCTGGAAGGGCCAGGCGATGGATCCGATCTGCGTCGCGCGCTCAGGATCTACGAGGAACTAGGGGATCTGGTCGCCCAGGGCACGGTGCTCACCAATCTGGGCGTATCGGTGGCCTTCAACGGACAGTGGCAGGAAGCGACGCGGCTGCTCGAGGAGGCAAGGCGGCGATACGACCGGGGAGGCAACTCGGCCGAGGCAGCGTTGTCCGCCGGCAACATCGCCGAGCTGCTTCTCTGTCAGGGCCATGTCGGAGAAGCCGCCGAGCTGCTGGGCGATGCCCTGCCTGTGGTCCGGGCTGCGCGCTGGACCGAGGGCCAGTGCGGCATCCAGCTGCAGCTCGGCCACGTGCTCATCGAGCAGGGCAAGTTCTTCGATGCCGACGAGCTGCTCTCGGCCACAGCGCAGGGCTACTGGGACATTGGTTATCCCGCTGGTGCGGCGCACGCGATGCTGCTCAGGGCAGCAGGCCGGATCCTCGGTG
Source organism: Pseudomonadales bacterium (assembly GCA_050118205.1). GTDB lineage: Bacteria > Pseudomonadota > Gammaproteobacteria > Pseudomonadales > Azotimanducaceae > SZUA-309. The sequence continues at coordinate 2,419 of JASFLG010000319.1, read as the reverse complement.
GTGACTGGGAGGCGGGCCAGCAGTTGCTCGACGATGCCGTGCGGGAGGCGGGCGGCGACATGGGCATGCTGCGCCCGCGAGAGCTGCTGCTGCGGGCCATCGCGCTGGCCCGCTCGGGCGCGCTGGCCGAGGCGATTCTCTCGGCCACTCAGGGGCTCGATCTCGCGAAGGCCTTCGAGCTGCGCTACGAGATCGGCTTGTTGAGTCAGCTGGTCCTGACCCTCGGCCGCGAGGGTCAGGTGCTCACGGAAGCGGAACAGCAGGAACTCGAAGCGGCGGCCGGTCGTGGTCTCGCCGATCTCGGCGTGGTGCACACACCGAGATCGTTTACCTGGCAGTCCGGTTAGAGTCGGCGCATCAGAAGGTCACCGCCGATGTAGATCAGCTCGTAGTTCTGCAGCAGCGTCTCTGCGCTGTTCACATCGCCGGGGTTGGAGGGACCCGAGGTGGAACAATCACCGGCCGTTCCCTGGCAGTCTGCGTCGGGATCCTCGATCTGGGAAGTCCGTGAATCCACCAGGCAGGCCACCTGCCTGCCGTCCGGACAGGCGGGATCGTCCTGGCATTGATCTGGGAAGTCGCTCGGCAGCAGCACGTCGTCATAGGCCTCGAGCAGGCTGCACTCCGTGGAGTCGGGCGCCACGGTGCCGCCGTTCTGCAGCGGCCCCGGGACGGCGGGCTGAGAAAGGAGGTAAGAGACGCTGTCGCCGCAGGACGTGGCGGAGTTCGGCTCATAGGGCTGGCTGAACAGCGGCGTTATTCCGTCGCAGTATGTGACCTTGCCGCCCAGGTCTCCGGGTGCGGTGGTTCCGGGGGTGCCGTCACCGCCCCACTCGATCACCGTCTGAGGGAGCACGTCGCCGCCGGTGAGCTGGCCTTCGTCGTTGGCTGTCAGCTGGCTCGGTCGCGGTGGCCACCAGACTTCGCAGAGGAAAGCGTAGTTTTCGCGCTCCAGCGGGATCGTCGGCTGGTCGCCGTGGACGAAGGTGAGCTCGCATCCGCCCGTCGTCTCGTCGCAGGACGTCTCGAGAAGATAAGGCACCACCTCGCAGGCCGTGCCGTCCCGGTTCGGCAGCCGGCGGCACTGTACCCCACCACCCGCGTCGAAGATCTCCCGGATGGTCGTGGTCGTGGAGAGCCCCGGCTGCTGGTCTTCCTCGCAAGTGAGCGTTCCGGAGATAGCGGACAGGTTGAACTCGGAGAACTCGCTACCGATAGAGAGCTCGCCGTCGTTGAGGACGCGGAACTCCACGGACTGCCACGGCTGCGTGCCGAGCAGCACGCAGGACGTGTCGGCGTCCGGTTGCGAGTCGGGACCCACTGAGCACTTCCTGACGTTGGCGCTTTCCTCGATACCGTCCCCGGAGATGCCGGTGTAGACGCGGATTGTTTCCGTCTCGCTCCCAGCCATGGACAGCACCATGTCGAAGACGACGTTCTGCTTTGCCGTGAAGGCCCACCGCCAACTGGTCACCGTGGTGCCGGAAGCGGGTCCGGTGGGATTGATGCCGATGCTCAGCGACTGGCCGTTGCTCAACCGGCCTGTTCCAATGCCGCCCTTCTTGAAGCAGCCCATCCAGTCCTTGTTCTCGGTGAAGCCCATGTCGGAGCAGTTGTCGCCGGGGACGAAGTCGAGAATCGTCGAGCCGGAAGTAAAGACGAGCCGATCCGCATCGCCTCGGCTACCTTCGACGAAAGGCTCCTTGATCGAGATGCTTGCATCCGAATACTCGTAGCCGACGAAGTTGTCTTCCGCGTCGGTGAAGTCGATCCGGATGGCGCCCCGGTCGGGCAGGTTGAGTTCCTGCGCCTGCGCTGCGTAACCCCAGCCGAGCAGCGCGAAGCTCAGAACAGCAGCTGCAATGCCGTCGCGTCTCGCACGGCGACTCGTATGCTTCCAGGAAAAAACGAATCCGACCGCAACGGACGCAATGCCCGGCAGCTTCGGCGTGTACCGCGTAACCACATGTCCTCCAGGACCCCAAAGGGAACCAACCCGTAATGCCGAGAACGGTATCACATAACGGGTTTTTGCAGAGGAATCTTTACAAAATCTTGGGAAAAAGATCCCCCAACGTGATCGTGCCGCGGGCCAGGGTCACCCGGCCTTCCTTCTGCCACTCGCGCAGGTAGCCGTTCACCACCTGGCGGGAGACACCCAGGTAGTCGGCGAGCTCCTGCTGAGAGATCTTCAGGCGTACCCGCCCGTCCGGCAGGGTTTCTCCGGAAGGAATGAGGTTTTTCAGCCGGGTGCGCATGCGCTCGGGGACGGAGAGAAAGGCCGAGTCGGCAACCAGCTGGCTGGTCCAGCGGACCCGGTCGCAGAGGAGCTTCAGCAGATGACGGCTGATCTGAGGCCGCTGGTCGAGAAGGGCGAAGAATGGTGCGCGACGGATCGAGAAGCAGACCGTCGGCACGG
>JASFLG010000318.1:0-5527 GCA_050118205.1 Pseudomonadales bacterium | reverse complement strand
CTGGTCCTTCTGCTCGATCTGTCTGCCGAGCTCTACTGGTATCAGTCGCTCGGCTACGAGTCGAGGTTCTGGATCTTTGTCTGGGCCAGGATCGGTGCCGTCGTCGTCGGCGCGGCCTCCGCCGGTGTTGCCGCGTATCTGATCCTGATCCGCCACGGCCACCGGCTCCGGCGATGGGCCGCCCTCGTCGCCGCGGCCGCCGGGGTCGTGTGGGGACTCGCGGCCTGGGAGCCGCTGCTGCTGTTCCTTAACCGGGTACCGGGTGGCATGGAGGATCCCATCCTCTCGGTCGATACCGGCTTCTATCTGTTCACCCTGCCACTCCTGGACAGCGTGTTCTGGCTGGCGCTGTTCGTGGCGCTGACAGGTCTGGCAACGGCCCTGTTCTTCGAGGAGGACGACTCCGGCCGCGTCCGGGCCGCAGCACCGCACGAGTCGCCCGGCGAGCCGCTGCTCATACCGATGGCGAGCCTGATCCTCGCGCTCGTGCTCGCCGGGGGCGTCTGCCTCGGCGTCTTCCACCTGCTCTACTCGTCCATGGGCGTCGTGCTCGGGCCCGGCTGGACGGACGTCTACGTCCGGCTGCCGGCGCTGCTCTTCATGGGTCTCGTGCTGGCTTTCGCGGGTGCCCTGCCCCTGTTGCCCGCTTTCCGCGCTTTCATGAACCGCCTCGCCCGGCGCTGGCTCCCGGGCCGACCGCCCACGCTGGTCGCGGTTCTCGGCGCATGGACGGGTATCGTCCTGCTGGGGGCGCTGCTCGCTGGCGCCGCACCCGGGCTCGTGCAATGGCTTGTCGTACGACCGAACGAGATCACTTTCGAGAAGCCCTACATCGCCAACAACATCGCTTTCACCCGCCATGCCTTTCAGCTGGACGAGATAGAGGAACGCCAGTTTCCGGCGGACGCCACGCTGGCCCGCGACGCGATCGAGAACAATCGAAACCTGCTCTCGGAGGTGCGTCTGTGGGACTGGCGCGCGCTGGATGCGGTGTATCAGCAGTTTCAGGAGATACGCCTGTACTACGAGTTCGCGGACGTGGACATCGACCGCTATCAGATCGGCAACCGTTACCGCCAGGTGATGGTGTCCGCCCGGGAGCTGGCTCAGGGCAACCTGCCGGCGCAGAGCCGCACGTTCGTCAACAAGCGCTTCAAATACACGCACGGCTACGGCATTACCCTGGCGCCGGTCAGCGACTTCACCCCGGAAGGGTTGCCGAACCTGCTGGTAAAGGACATTCCTCCCGCAGCGAGCGTGCCCGAGCTCGCGGTGGAACGTCCCGAGATCTACTACGGCGAGCTCACCCGCGAGCCGGTAGTGGTCAACACCACCGAGCCGGAATTCGACTATCCAAGTGGCGAGAACAACGTCTATACCCGCTATCAGGGAACCGGCGGCGTGGCATTGTCGAATCTCTGGCGCAGATTCGTTTTCGGCTGGCAGCTCGATGGCACTGTGCTGCTGCTGTCGAGCTACCCTACGCGCGAAAGCCGGGTGCTGTACCACCGCCGTATCCAGGAACGGGTCCATCGTCTGGCGCCCTTCCTGGTGTTCGATCAGGACCCCTACATTGCGTTGGTGGACGGTCGGCTGCTCTGGATCGTCGATGCGTACACGAGCTCCAGTTACTTTCCCTACAGCCAGCCCTTCGACTCGCGCGAGCAGATCGACGGCGCCGGATCCCGCGACCGTACCGTGCAGCGCCTGAACGGACGGAACTACGTGCGCAACTCCGTCAAGGCGGTGGTGGACGCCTATGACGGCAGCGTCACCCTGTACGTGTTCGAGCCCGACGACCCGCTGATACGTGCCTGGGGCCGGGCCCTGCCGGGACTGTTCAGGAGCCGCGAGGAAATGCCCGCGGCCATCCGTGCGCATGTCAGGTATCCCGTAGATCTGCTCCTGGTCCAGGGTCTGACCTTCGCCCGCTACCACATGACCGAGCCGGACGTGTTCTACAACCAGGAGGACATCTGGGTCAGAGCCACCGAGAAGCACTATCAGGACATCAAGCCAGTAGAACCCTACTACGTGATGTGGGAACAGCCCGGGTCCGACCAGGCCGAGTTCGTCCTCATTCTGCCGTTCACCCCGAAGAACCGGCAGGTGCTCATCGGCTGGATCGCCGGGCTCTCGGACGGCGACAACTACGGGCGTTTCCTCGCCTACAAGTTTCCCAAGGAAAAGCGGGTGCTCGGGCCACAACAGGTGGAAACCAAGATCGATCAGGATTCGTTCCTCTCCGGACAGCTCACCCTGTGGAACCAGCAGGGATCGGAAGTCATCCGCGGCAACGTGCTGGCCATCCCCCTGGATGACTCGCTCCTCTACGTGGAGCCGATCTATCTCCGTGCTGAGACCGCCGCCTACCCGGAGCTGCGACTGGTGGCGGTGATGCAGGGCGACACTCTGAGCTATGCGAAGTCATTCGAGGAGGCGTTGGCCGGCCTGTTCGAGAAGACGGCGATGCCGACTGCTACGGCAATGTTCGACAAACGGACACTGCCGGCGCTTGCAGCCGAGGCGGGCCGCGCCTTCGACAACTATCTGTCCGCGCTGGGCGGTCAGCGTTTCGACGAGGCAGCCGCAGCGCTGACCCGTCTGAAAAACGCCCTCGACGAAATGACACGCAGCACGGAAAGCGCTTCGCCGCCTCAGTGACCCTCGAGGGGCCGTCGAACGACTTTTCTGTCATACTGATCGGGCAATTCAGCAACAAGGCGAGCCATGCGTCGAGCCCTCACCGTGTTCGTGGCGCTCGCCATTTCGGCACCTGCACTCCCCGCGGAGGACAACACCTTATGGGGCTGCGCGCAGGGCGAGCGCCGCAACGTCCTCTATCTGGCAGACAGGGGCGCGGCAAGTTACGTCAAGGTCGGCAGTCAGCGCGTCCCTGCGACGGTGAGCGACGACGAAGATGGGCGCCGCTGGACGTTCGGACGTAACCACATCTCACTGCATCCTGACGGGCTCGCCGATTACTACGAGGACGATGCCCTCAAGGGCAGGTTCCGCTGCCGGAAAATGCAGTGAATGCGGTCCATGTGATTCACAGGCGCGGCAAAACCCGCCGGTTCTGCAGATCGGCAAGCCAGTGGCAGAAGCTCTCTTCCGTGTTGCAGACCTCGGTGAACCCCGCCTGCTTGATCTTCACGGTGCTGACGAAGGTCGGCGGCGGGGGCGCGTCACCACCGTAGTTGAAGCAGAGATCCGCATAGTGGTGGGACTCGCCGAGCAATGTCGGCAGCTCGACGTGTGCAAGATCGTAGCGCCGGACCACCTCGCGCCACGCGTCTGAGCGCTCCCCCAGGTAGGCTGCCACGGACAGCGATTCGTCCGGACCGACGGCCACGCCCAGCGTCTGAGCCAGAGCGGGCCACATGTCGCGAAAGCAGAAGACCTCGCCGTTGGTCATGTTGAACGTCTCGTTTCGCGCTGCCGTACTTTCCGCCGCCCATACGCAGGCGCGGCCCACGAGCCGCACGTCCACCGCTTCCCAGACCCAGTCCGTGCCGCCCGGGAACGAAAACGGCCGACCTTCGTGATGCCGCAGAGCCGCATAAGCGCCGATCACAGGGGGCAGGTTCATGACCACGCCATGGTTGGGGCCGACGATGAGCTGGGGACGGAGGATGGTCCACGCATAGCCGCAACGGGCCGCCTGCTCGACCAGGAAGTCTTCCTGCAGCCAGTAGAAGTTCGGGTGCGCCACGCGCGGCTGCGACTCCCGCGCCGGGATACGCATGGGACGTACCGCCGCCCCATACGCCTTGGTGCCCTGCAGAAGGGTCACGTGCTGAAGATCCGCGATCTCGGCCAGCGGCCTCATCAGGTTTTCGAGCATGCGACCGTTCGTCCCGATCTGCTCCGGATCCGACCAGCCAGGCATCAGGCCCGGCAGCTCGTACACGGCGGCGTAGACCACGTGCGTGACCCCGGCCAGCTCCCGTGCAGCGTGCCGGCAGGCGGCCGCATCCTGCAGGTCCAGGGCCAGGTGCCGGATTTCGAGATCGGCGAGCAGCTCCGGCGCGCGGCGAGAGGCCGCGATCACGTGCCAGCCCGCCTCCGCGAACGCCCGCGCAGCCGCGGTGCCGACCAGGCCGGAGGCCCCGACCACGAGAACGGTCTCCCTCGAAGTGCTGTTCATCTACCGCCCCCCAAATGATCGAAACTATACCGCCTTGACGACCGTTACGGCTGCAGGTCGGTCGTCTCCCTCGCCTCCGGCTCGATGCGCGTGCGGGAGGGGTTGCGGATGATCATGCGGCGCACCACGGGCGCATCCGGACCGGAGTGCAGCGAGCGAATCCGGTCCCCGACCGGCGCATCCGCATGGGTGGTCCGGGTGTGCAGGCGCACGTAGTCGACCCAGGTCGGCATTTCGAAGGTTTCCGTCCAGCGGCGGGGATCCTCCAGATCGCGCATGAGTGCCCAGTGGTGGGCACCGTCCCGGCGCCGGATCCGATGCCGGTCGGTCATCGCTTCTAGGAACTCGGGCACCCGGGCTTCCTCGATCCGGTACTCCACCGAGACCAGTATGGGACCGCTGCGCGGCTGAATCTCCATGCCGATCTGCGGTTCCTGCCAGCGATTCAGCGGATTCAGGTTGAGGGTGTCCCTGGCCGGCAGTGGCAGCCAGATGCCGATGGCAGCACCCAGCAGCATCACGCCCCCCGAGGCCAGCAGCGCGAGCTCGATGGAGAATGCCTCCGCCATGTGGCCCCAGCACCAGCTGCCGAGGGCCATACCGCCGAAGATGGCCATCTGATACAACGACAGTGCGCGTCCCACCACCCAGCGCGGCGTCGACATCTGCACTGTCGTGTTGAACAGCGACAGGGACATGACCCAGGCCGCACCGGCAACCGTCAGCGCCGCACCGGTGAACCAGGTGCTCCGGCTCTGGGCGGCAATGGCGGCGCAGGCGGCAAACGAGAAGAGCGTCCAGCGCACCAGCACCTCGTTGGAGAAGCGCTCCCGGGCGCGCCGCGACAGAAAGGCACCGGCCACCGCACCCACCCCGAAGGCACCGAGGAGCACCCCGTAGGTGAGCGCATCGCCGGCCAGCAGCTCCCGCGCCACCAGGGGGAGCAGGGCAAGGATCACGATGGTGCTGAACCCGAACACGAACCCCCGCAGCATCACCGTGCCGATCTTCGGCGACATGGCGACGTAGCGAACGCCGGCAACCATCGCGGTGGTGAGCGTCTCCCGGGGCAGGTGGCTGACAGGCAGGTCCGGCTTCCATCGCCAGAGCACGCCGATCAGACCCAGATAGGTCAATGCATTGATCGCGAACGCGGCAAAGGCGCCCGCCGCCGCGACGATGGCCCCGCCGACGGCGGGCCCGATGCTGCGCGTGGCGTTGAAACTGACGCTGTTCAGCAGCACGGCGGCAGCGATCCTGTCTCTCGGCACCACGTCGCCCACCGCTGCCTGCCACGCCGGATTGTAGAACGCCACACCGCAACCGATCAGAAAGGTGAAGGTCAGCAGCGTCCAGGGCGTGATCAGCTCGAGCCAG
>JASFLG010000317.1:0-5529 GCA_050118205.1 Pseudomonadales bacterium | reverse complement strand
CGCAGCCGCTGGATCTCGAAGTGAGGCGTCTCCAGGTTGACGTTGGGCACGATGATCACGTGGGTGCCGGTCCGCTGCTCGATGGCCGCGACGTCCTGACGTTTCTCGTTCAGCAGGAACGAGGCGATGTTGAGGGGCACCATGGTTCGCACCACCGAGCTGCGTTCCTTGAGACACTCTTCTTCCATCACCCGGAGAATGGCCAGCGCCAGCGAGCGGGTATCGCGGATGCGCCCCTGGCCATTGCAACGTGGGCAGATCTCGCTGGTGAGCTCCTCGAGCGAGGGTCGCAGACGCTGGCGCGACATCTCCATCAGACCAAATCTGGAGATCCGGCCGATCTGCACCCGGGCGCGGTCCGCGTCCAGGGCTTCCCGCATCTTGTTCTCGACGGTGCGCTGGTTCTTGGCCGAGGTCATATCGATGAAGTCGATGACGATCAGGCCACCGACGTCCCGCAGGCGCAGCTGTCGGGCGATCTCCTCGGCCGCTTCCAGGTTCGTGTTCAGCGCCGTTTCCTCGATGTCCGCACCTTTCGTCGCCCGGGCCGAGTTGATGTCGATCGAGACGAGCGCTTCCGTCGGATCGATGACGATGCTGCCACCCGAAGGCAGCTTGACGGTATGCTGGAAGGCGGTCTCGATCTGGGTCTCGATCTGATAGCGGCTGAACAGCGGAATCGGGTCGCTGTAGAACTTCACCTTGTCCTGGTAGTGGGGCATCACCTGCTCGATGAAGGTCCGGGCCTCCTCGAACGCGCGCTCGCCATCGATCAGCACCTCGCCGATGTCCTTGCGCAGGTTGTCGCGAATCGCCCGCAGGATGACGCTGTTTTCCTGATAGAGGAGCTGCGGCGCTTTACTCTCGTCGTGTGCCTTGCGTACCGCCTCCCAGAGCTGCAGCAGATAATCCAGATCCCATTGCAGCTCCTCGCTGCTGCGGCCGATGCCTGCGGTACGGATGATCACGCCCATGCCCTGCGGAATGTCGAGCTGGCTCATCGCCTCGCGAAGCTGATCGCGGTCCTCGCCCTCGATCCGCCGCGAGATACCGCCGGCCCTCGGGTTGTTCGGCATCAGGACCATGTAGCGGCCGGCCAGGCTGACGAACGTGGTAAGGGCCGCCCCCTTGTTGCCACGTTCCTCCTTCTCGACCTGAACGAGCAGTTCCTGACCTTCGCTGACCAGCTCGGCGATGTTCAGACGGCCGCCCTCCGCGGGCTTCTTCTGAAAGTAGTCGCGCGAGATTTCCTTCAGCGGCAGGAATCCGTGCCGGTCGGCGCCGAAGTCGACGAATGCCGCCTCGAGGCTCGGTTCCACCCGGGTGATTCTGGCTTTGTAGATGCTGGCCTTCTTCTGTTCATGGCCGGCGTTCTCGAGATCGAGGTCATAGAGTTTCTGACCATCGACCAGCGCGACCCGGACTTCTTCCACCTGGGTCGCGTTGATGAGCATTCTTTTCATGAGTCGTTCCTGTGTGACCGACCCGGGTGGGTCGGCTCCGCGAGCCGCGGGCAGGCGGGTTCAGGACCTGATCAGGCGAAGAGAATCCGTGGACGGGCACCGGCCCAGCGGCCGGCCGGAGCCGCACGCTGGCTGCACACTGACGAGCGCGTTACGACCTCGCGACGGGCGGTGGGCCGCGCAGCCGGTCTGTAGTCGTGTCTGCATCGTCTGCTGACGGTGTTCCGAGATGGGCAACGCCGCCAGGGTGTTCCTGGCACAAACTTGGTGCCTTGAGTCCGCTGAACCGCTTCGGGGTCCCGGCAGTGGACGGTTTTCGTGTCGTCCTCTGTCTCGTCGTGACCGGTGATGCTCGACGTTTTCTACCGCGGTGGCGGGGACGGATCGAGATGAAAAACCGGTGGCTTGATGGGCGCAACCGGTGAGCCGTTCCTCGCTGACGGAGGCTGTCGAACCTCTGTGGCGTTTCGTATCGACGCTCGAGACCCTGATCTGGTCTTGCACCAGCCTTACCTGGTGACTCGCTGTACTTTCTATTCCGGAAGCGTGCTCCCGGCGTTTCTATTCCGGAAGCGTGCTCCCGGCGTTTCCATACCGGAAGCACGCTCCCGGCGTTCCTGTATCGGAAGCACGCTCCCGACGTTTCATCTTCCGGGAGCACCGCTCCCGGAACCTGTTCACGATCCGGGTTCCTGCCCGGCAGTGGTAGCCGTCTGGACCAGCCGCGTGGGACAATTCTCGCGAACGTCGCCGGTGGCGGCGCCTGCGGCTCAGCTGAGCTTAGCAGTAGTGTTTAAGTCCTTCAAACGTTTAGAGAAACCTGGATTTTCCACAGGCCACGCCCATGACCGTCGATCAGCCCGCCAGGACCGTCCGGATCGACGAGGCGTCCGGCCAGCGAATAGACAACTATCTGGCGCGCATCCTCAAAGGCATCCCCAGGAGCCGGATCTATCAGATGATCCGGAAGGGGGAGGTGCGGGTGAACGGCGGGCGGGTGAAGCCGACCCATCGTCTGCATGCGGGCGATCGGGTCCGCATACCGCCGGTGCGGCAGGCCGTGAATGCGGCACAGGCGTTCATCGGCGAGCGGCAGCTTGGTGTCCTCGAAGCCGCCATTCTGCATGAGGACGACCGGTTGCTCGTCCTCGACAAGCCCGCGGGTCTGGCCGTCCACGGTGGCTCCGGGGTTGCTTTCGGCGCCATCGAGGCACTGCGCCGACTCCGGCCCGGCGTGCCCCTCGAGCTGGTGCATCGGCTCGACCGGGATACGTCCGGCGTGCTGCTCATCTCCAAGCGACGCTCGACCCTGCGCGCGCTGCATGCGCACCTTCGCGCCGGGACCGTGGAGAAGTTCTACCGGCTGATCGTGCACGGCCAATGGCCGCACACGCTCACCCGGGTCGAGCAGCCTCTGACGCGCTACCTGACCCCTAGCGGCGAGCGGCGGGTCCGGGTCGATCCCGAGGGCAAACCGAGCCTCACGACCTTTGAGATCGAGGCACACGCGGCTCAGGCCACGCTGCTCACGGCGGAACTGCACACGGGCCGCACCCACCAGATCCGGGTGCACTGCCGTGCGGCGGGTCACAGCATTCTCGGTGACGCTAAGTACGCCTCGGAGGCCGAGCTCGCCTGGGATCTCGCCCGTGGCGTACGCCGGCTGAGTCTGCACGCGAGTCGAATCACGCTCCCTGAGGACGGGGGGGTTCGCACGTTCGAGGCACCGATGCCGGCAGAGCTGCACACGCTGTGGCAGCGGCTCGAGCGCTCAGCGCCCGAGGACGGGTAGGCCGGCCCGGGCCAGCATCCGGCAGAGCTCGATCAGCGGCAGTCCGATCAGGGCGTTCGGGTCCGGACCGCCCAGGGACTCGAACAGGGCGATTCCGAGCCCTTCCGACTTGAACGCACCGGCGCAGTCGAGGGGATTCTCCCGGGCGACGTAGTCGGCGATTTCCACCGCCGAGAGGTGCCGGAAGTGGACCGGCGTCTGCACCACTGCTGCCTGCTCGCCGCCATCCCGGGTATCGAGCAGACACAGCCCGGTGAGAAAGGTGACCTCCCGCCCGGACAGGCGGCTCAGCTGCGAGCGTGCCCGTTCCGCCGTGCCCGGCTTGCCCAGCACCACACCGTCGAGCTCGGCAACCTGGTCCGAGCCGATCACCAGCGCATCGGTGAGCGTCCTGCCGCCGGCCCGGGCTTTCAGCCTGGCCAGCCGGAGCACCAGGTCTGCCGGTGCCTCGCCCGGCGCCGGCGTCTCGTCCACCTCCGGGCGGACGGTATCGAAAGGAATGCCAAGCCGCTCCAGCAGGGCGGCCCGATAGGGCGAGGTGGAGGCCAGGATCAGCTGCATGCAACGCGTCTCGTCTTTCCGGAAAATGCTTTGGAATTAGCAGCTTATCCCTGTCGCGGGGGCGCGGGTGGGGCCGAATTATTCCTTTACAGTCATGAGCAGGGTACCTATGATTGCGGCCGCTATGAACACCCGCCCCCAGGAATGCCTGCCGTACCTGGAACTGGCTAGGCAGGAGGCGCGGATTACCCGGCAGATCGGGCTCTGTGAGCTTCCCCGGCTCGAGACCCTCGTCGTCGACGGCATCGTGGCGGAGAGTGACGCCGCGCTGACCGTGGACTTGCGTTTCGGTCGCACGCCGGAGGGCCTGGTGCGCGTGCAGGGGTCCATCCGCGGGACGGTCGGGCTGACCTGCCAGCGCTGCATTCAGGGGTTGCCTCATCGTCTCGACATAGAGCTCGACGATCTGATCGTCGAGTCGGAGAGCATGGCGAGCCGGGTGGATGCGGTCGCGGGGGCCGTGGGGTGTGACCAGGCGCTCATCGTCGCGAATGGGACGGAAATCTCCGTCCCGGAGATCGTGGAGGACGAGATCCTTCTCGGTCTGCCGGAGTGGCTGTGCACCGAGGAGCCGTGTGAGCGGGTTCCCGGGCTGGCTTATCCCGCCGATACGGGAGCGTCCGGCGCCGGTGACGACGGGGCGGCGGAGAGCCCGTTTCGGGTCCTCTCGGACCTGATCGGTAACGATAGAAGATCGTCCGAGTAGTTGGCTCGGCACCAATCAGAACAACGGAGACGAAATGGCAGTCCAGCAGAACAAAGTCACCCGGTCGAAGCGTGGTAAACGCCGCGCGCACGACGCGCTGTCGAACCCGGCATTGTCCATAGAGCCCACCACGGGTGAGACCCATCGTCGTCATCACGTGAGTGCCGACGGGTACTACAAGGGCAAGAAGGTCGTCGATTGACCCGGCTTCGGTCCGCCGACGCTCCGCACAGGGAAGGCCACCGATGAGTCTGGGCTTCGTCTTTCCGGGTCAGGGTTCCCAGGCCGTAGGCATGCTGGGCGAGATCGCCGGCCAGCACCCCGTTGTCCGCGAGACGTTCGACGAGGCCGGGGACGTGCTTGGTCTCCCTCTGTGGCAACTGGTGGTTGAAGGCCCCCAGGAGCGCCTCAATCAGACCGAGGTCACCCAGCCCGTGCTGCTCACCGCCAGCACGGCGCTCTGGCGTGCGTGGCAGGCCGCGGGTGGAGCGTCGCCCGCCATGCTGGCCGGGCACAGCCTCGGCGAGTACTCGGCGCTGGTCTGTGCCGAGGCCATTCCGTTCGGCGATGCGGTGTCCCTCGTCCACACCCGCGGCCGGTTGATGCAGGAGGCCGTGCCCCAGGGGCAGGGAGCGATGGCCGCCATACTCGGACTGGACGACGACGTCGTCGCTCGCTGCTGTGCCGAAGTGGACGGCGTGGTCAGCCCCGCGAACTACAACGCACCGAGTCAGGTCGTGATCGCCGGCGCCGCGGCGGCGGTGGCAGAGGCGGTGGTGCTGTGCAACGAAGCCGGAGCGCGCCGCGCGGTGGAACTGGCCGTGAGCGGTCCGTTCCATTGTGAGTTGATGGCACCTGCGGCCGAAGGATTCACTAAGGCGCTCGAAGCAGTGCCGCTGGCCATGCCGAAGATTCCCGTCGTGCACAATGTGGATGCGACCGTCGCGGAGAGCCTGGACGACCTGCGCGGCAAGCTGCTCGCGCAGATTGCGCGGCCCGTGCAGTGG
>JASFLG010000316.1:0-5561 GCA_050118205.1 Pseudomonadales bacterium | reverse complement strand
CACGCTGCACGTGATCTTCATTGGCGGCAACGACGTGGTCGCGGCTCTCTTGATGCTGAGCGGCGGCACACCGTTTCCGGACGTGCTCGCCCATCTCGGTTTCACCGTAGGTGCGGTGGATCAGGCGCTGCAGCGGCTGACCGATGCCGGCGCGCGGCGCTTTCTGGTGCTCAACGTTCCCGACGTGGGTCTGATCCCCGCCGTGGCCCATCCGGGCGGCAAGGCCCTGCTGAGCTGCTTCTCCGAGCTGGTCGACTTCGGCCGGACCTCGCGCTGCCCCGGCATTGGGGTGACTCTCGAGCTGCCCGACAGCCTGGCTGGTGTCGCCGAGCGGCGTGCCGGAGAAGGTCTGGAGGTCACCACGGTGGACACCTATGCCTTCATTCGCGCGCTGGCCGACAGCCCGGAGAGCCTCGGCTACAGCAACGTCGCGGACAAGTGTGTCACGCCGCTGGTGGCCCCTTATGCCTGTCCGAATCCGAATGCCTATCTGTTCTGGGACGGGCTCCATCCAACCGAGGCAACGCACCGGCTGCTGGCCGCGCTGGTGCTGAACCGACTCGGCTACTGAGAAGGCCGCCGCTGATCGACGAGGGAGGAAACGTCATGCGCGCAATGAGAGCAACATTGGTCGGCATCATTCTGAGCATCACCGCAGCCGGGTGTGTCACACCGAACCTCGGGCCCATGGAGCCCCCCGGGGTGTCCAACGAGGTCCGCAAGGCCGTTCACCGGCTGGCCGTCCGGGGGCCGAGCCCGCCGACGGTGTCCCTGACCAGCGATCTGGACGGCAAGGGGGCTGCCACCGGCAAGACCGCCGCCGCCGCGGGTCTCGGATGGCTCGGCGGAACCATGCAGGCCGCCGGGGAAGCCGGTGACGGGGGCGCCCTGGTGCTGGCGTTCGGCCTGGTGACCACCCCATTCGCCGTTGCCGGTGGCGCTCTTTACGGCGCCGCTGCGTCGGACACGCGCGAGGCCATCACCGAAGGCAACAAAACCCTGATCTCCGTGCTGGACTTCGCCCCGGAACGCTTCCGTCGGGTACTGGAACGGACGTTTGCCGACTCCGTACCGGTCGCCTACGAGTTCACGGACGATCTCTCTGACGGGGAGCTGGCGGCGCGTGGATTTGACGCGGTGCTCGACATCCGGATGGATGCGCTGACCAGCTCGCCGAGCGAAAACCGTCTTCACGCTTACTTCTACACTGCCAGCAGTGCCGAGCTCCGGGTCTTCGACCATGCGGACCTGACGCGCGTCCGCACCTATGACGCGCGGCTGCCTGACCGCGCCGTCTCGAGCTGGGCGAAGGACGGGGGCAGGCAGGCGCTGGGCGATCTGGACGCAAGCTATGAGGACATGGCTGGCAGGATGGTCGACGACTTCTTCCTCAGGAAGTCGATCCAGGTGCAGGGCATCGAGCCCGTATCGAGGGGCTGGTCGGTGGGCACGATCAGCGGCACGGTGCCGATGTTCGTCTGGTCCGCGCACGACGGAGCGAAAGACGTGCCCGCGCCCGATGTGGTCTACGAGGTGCTGGTCTACACGGGAAGCCAGGCGCCCGACGAAGGGATCCGGACGGAGACCACGCGCTACGTGCCGGCCGAGCCGCTGAAGAAGTGCAAGCGTTACCGCTGGCGGGTCCGCGCTCACTACGAGACCTTCGGTCAGCCTACGCAGAGCAACTGGAGTCCCGTCTACCAGTTCAAGACACCCTGCAGGGGTAGCTGACCGACGCGACCGGTGCTAAGCGGCCGCGTAGTCCTCGGATCGCAGCATCCGGTAAGCCATCGGCTCGGCGATACCAAGCCCGGCTCGAACCTCCTCGAGCGGGCGCGCGAGCAGCGCCTCCCAGTCCTGACCGGGGAGCCAGGCGGCCCGGCGACCATCAGTGAAGCCGCGCCGCACGGCCCGGAGCACACTGCCGCCCGCTGCCCGACGCATCTTGAAGGTGCCCACCAGCACGATGAAACCGATGCCCCGATTGCGGGTCTGCGCGTAGGTGAATGCCAGCAGGCACAGCTCACCGAGCTCGTCTCGACCGTAGCCGGTCAACGTGTGCCACAGGTCGTGCTGATCGCGCAGCCGCTGGCCGTATCGGGCGACGTCCGGGTTCATGCCCACATCCCCTGGTGCCCCCGTCTCGCTGGCTTCGACCAGGCCTTCCGCGCTCAAATTCTCGCTTTCCACGAATGCGAGATAAGCGCGACCAAGGCTGCCCGCCGGCAGCGCCCGCAGTGCCTCCCGATCGCGCAGCGTATCGAGCAGATCAATCTGCTCGCCGATCACCCGCTGCCCGAGGGGGAGCCGAACGAATCGGCGGAATCCCTTCTCCACGGACGGGCCCGACAACGCGCGCACCACGGTGAAGACCTGGGCCGTGTCCTCCGGATTGGCGATCAGCCGGCGGATGGCGCGGAGCGCGACCAGGGGCTGCATCTTCTGGCGATTGGTGTCGTGTCCCATTTCATGCGACTCTTATTGACGGCAATGTAGATAGTAGCCTTATCAACATGAATGTCAATAGCCCATGAGTCGCAGGAAGAGGACTCGGCGGACCCCGGAGGGCGCCCGGACCCTGATTCTCGATACGGCGGAGCACCGCCTGGCAGAGATGGGACTCGACGGTCTGAATGTGGTGGGCGTGGCCCGGGCCGCCGGCATCAGTCATGCGACGCTCATCCACCACTTCGGCAGCGCCGAGGGGATGCGTCAGGCGCTGGTGCAAAGGATGAGTGCCCGGCTGATCGACGACGCCGTGACCGCCGCCGGCGACAACGCCGGTATCCAGGCCGTGTTCCGCAAGCTCTTCGCGGTCTTCTCCACCGGCGGCCACGCCAAGCTCCTGGCGTGGCTCGCCATTGAGGAATCGCACCGACCGGAGCCGAGCGCGGAGCAACGGGCTCTGTTCGAGAAGCTCGTCGAGGTGTGCGCCGCACAGCTGCCGACGGGCGATCTCGCCACCGCACGAAATCTGCTGACCCTGGTGGTCAGCGCCGCGATTGGTCTCGGCGTTGCCGGCGCGCCGCTGACGGATCTGCTCGGGATGGACGCCGGGGCCCGGGACGCGTTCCCGGACTGGCTCGCCGATCGGATCGGTATCGTTGGTGATCGCGCGGATCCGAGATGAGGCGTGGCTCGCTTCAGTCGCCCGAAAGGGTCTCGCGCACCAGCGCGAGGAACGCCTCCACCTCCTCTTCGCGGGTGCGGAACGAGGCGATGAGCCGATTCATCCGTCCCGCGGCCCGGTCCCCTGGGGTCACCCATGGGTAGAAGGCGGCGCCGGCGTCCCGCAGCCGGCCGGCCACGCCGTCCGGAAAGGCTGCGAACACCTCGTTGATCTGGGTGGGATAACAGATCGTCACACCGTTCAACGCGGCAAGCCCGGACGACAGCCGTGCCGCCATCGCGTTCGCGTTGGCCGCGAGCTCGAGCCACAAACCGCCGGACAGATAGGCATCGAACTGGGCGGCCATGAAGCGCATCTTCGACAGCAGATGACCCGCGCGCTTCCGTCGGTACTCGAAATCCCGGACGAGCGCCCGATCGAAGAAGACCACGGCTTCGGCCGCCATGCAGCCGTTCTTGGTGCCACCGAAGGACAGCACGTCGACCCCCGCCTTCCAGGACAGCTCCGCCGGCGTTGCGCCCGTGGACACCACCGCGTTGGCGAAGCGCGCGCCGTCCATGTGCAACGCCATGTCACGCGAGCGGGCGAATGCGGAAAGCGCCCGGATCTCCTCCACCTCGTAGACCGTTCCACACTCGGTCCCCTGGGTGATGGTGAGCGCCGCGACCGGCGCACTGTGCGGCGGGTGATTCGGAAAGCTCTCGAGCACCCCCGAGACGCCATCGACGCTGACCTTGCCGTCACGCCCGGGCACACCGACGAGCTTTGCGCCGCCGGTGAGGAACTCCGGCCCGCAGCACTCGTCGGTCTGCACATGGCTTGCCTCGTGGCACAGGATCATGCCGTAAGGCGGGGTGAGCACGGACAGCGCCAGGCCGTTGGCAGCGCCCCCGGTCGGCACCAGGAACGTTGCGCAGTCCGTCTCGAACACTTCCGTAAAGCGTTGCTGCACCCGTCGGGTCAGGGCGTCGTCGCCATAGCCCGGCGCGGCGCCGTCGTTGGCCACGGCAAGCGCTTCGAGAATCTCGGGGGCAATACCCGCCCAGTTGTCCGAACCGAAATGCATGCTCACTCCCCGGATGGCAGTGCCTCATCGGAGGCACGGTGAATTCGAAGTCCGCGCGATGATCGCAGGATCCGCCGGCGGCGAACAGGTCGCGGCCGAAGGGTCGGGTCAGACCAGGTCGCGCAGCCGGCGCCGTACGGCGCGGAGTATGGCGTCGGATCGTGCCGGGTCCGTGCTCACCCGGGAGAGGGTGAGCGCGCCGACCAGGGCACTCACTGCCAGGAGCGCGGCCTCCTCGTCGCCGAGCGCTTCGCGGGCCGTGCGGACCATGGATTCGATCCGTCCCGACATCAGCTCGCGCAACCCGTTGCGCCCGCGACCCACGTCGCAGGCCAGGGCGGCGACCGCACAGCCCGACTCCGGGTGATCCCGATGCGACCGGCTCAGGTAGCCGTTCACGAACGCTTCGAACGATCGCACCGGATCGTCCTGCCCGGTCCCCGCCGCGTGCCCGGCGCCGTCGTCCAGCGCCCGGGCAAGCGCCTGACGCAGGAGGTCGTCCCGCGACGCGAAGTGGTTGTAGAAACCGCCGTGAGTGAGATCCACCGCCTGCATCAGACCGGCAACGCTCACGGACTCGAGTCCGTTCTCCCGGATCTGCCGCGCCGCGGCCGCCAGAATCCGCTCCCGGTTTCGCGCCTTTTCCGCCTGTGAGTGTCCCATCACTGCCTCCACCGCTTGACATTCTGGATGACGCCCATCATCTTACCGCGATCCGTCTGGATGACGATCATCATTCACATTCTGCCAGCAGCCGATGGGTCCGCAAAAGGAGGTCACATGTCCAAGCCAGCTGCCCCCGGTCGCATTCACTACGAGCGCGATGGGCACGTCCTCAGAATCACCATCGATCACACCGCCAAGAAGAACGCCTTCACGCCCGAGATGATGGCGGAGCTCTCCGACGCGCTCACGGTGCTCGACCGGGATCCGGATCTCAGGGTGGGCGTGCTCTGCGCCGCCGGCAGCGACTTCACCGCCGGCCTCGACATGCCGAAGTTCTTCGGGCCGGGCGCCAAGCCGGTCCCACGCCCCGAAGACCACGTCGACCCGTTCGGCCTCTCCAATCGGTTGAGCAAACCGCTCGTCACCGCCGTCCAGGGGGTGGTGTTCACCGTCGGTATCGAGATGATGCTCGCCGGCGACATCGTCGTGGCGGCGAACGACTGCCGGTTCTGCCAGATGGAGGTGAAGCGTGGTATTGCGCCACTGGCCGGTGCCCACTTCCGCTTCATCACCCGCGCCGGCTGGGGGAACGCCATGTATCACCTGCTCCTCGCGGACGAGTTCACGGCGGAGGAAGCCTACCGCATCGGCCTGGTCCAGGAGGTGGTTCCAGCGGGCAGCCAGCGCGATCGGGCGATG
>JASFLG010000315.1:0-5566 GCA_050118205.1 Pseudomonadales bacterium | reverse complement strand
GGCGAAAAGCGCAGGTGACGTCAACCGGTCCTGCGGGCGAGAGTTACGTGAGGTCCTGCGCTGCATCGGAGGTTCAGCCGCTGTCGCTGGCCAGGGGTAAAATCGACGCCCGTAACGGGCCGACACAGCGCAGCGGGGAGGCAGAGGGTTGGCTTCGAATCGAAGGAAAGAGGGATTCTTAAAACTAATGGTGGCCAGGGGCAGAATCGAACTGCCGACACGCGGATTTTCAGTCCGCTGCTCTACCGACTGAGCTACCTGGCCGGGTGCGGGAAGCTTGCTGGGGTGGGCCCTTCGCTACTGCTTGAAACAGGACTTTCTTGTTCTGCCCCCAGCAAAGGGGCGCTATTAAACCCACCTCATTTCGAAACTGCAAGAACGCCTGAGCGTCCCGCCCGGCGGGCATCCGGCGCACTATTCGGCAGCCAGGCGCTCCAGAATGCGTCGGCCGGCTTCTGCATGGCGGGGGCTGTTGATCAGCCCGGAATCGAGCAGCACCACGCCGAAGACCACGGCCCAGCCGCGCGCTCTGGCGAGCAATGACGTGTCCGGGGCGTAGCGCTCGAGAATCCGGCGCCGGGCTCCGGCGTCGTCGAACAGTGCCCAGATGCCCGCCAGATCCGTTGCCACGTCGCCGGCGTTCAGGTCTCCCCAGTCGATCACCGCGATGATCTCACCCGAGTCGCCGACCAGCACGTTCTGCGCATGCAGGTCGCCGTGCAGCCAGAGGCGTGCGTCGCCGGTGGGCGCCGCCAGGGCGGCCTCCCAGAGCTCGAGGATCCGTGGGGAGACGAGATCGGTCTTCCCGCGCAGCCGCTCGATGCGCTCCAGAGTATTGGCCTCCCGAGTCGCGATCGGGATGCCGCGCACCGGGTTGGCCGGTGCGTCGGCGGGTGCGGGTTGGTGCAGCGACCGCAGGAAATCGGCAAAGCGGTCTGCTTCGCTGCCCGCCGGCGCGCGCTGGTCCGCGCAATCGCCCTCGAAGTAAGGGCACACGCTCCACGGCCAGGGATAGTAGTCAGTGGGGCAGCCGGTGCGCTCCGGCGCGGAAATCGGTATGGGCAGGCGGGGTGCCAGCATCGGCAGCCAGGTCTGCTCGTTGGCCACGAGCTCCGCTGCTACCGCCCGGCGCGGGATGCGTACGGTGTGTGCATCGCCGAGACGGAAGATCACGTTGTCCCAGCCGGAGTCGAGCGGCCGCAGCACCAGGCCGGCCAGGTCCGGACACTGGTCGGCGATCAGCCGGCGCGCCAGGGCTTCGTCGACGTCGACTTCCGCGTCCGGTTTTCCTGCCGGCATGCGGGTCGGGTCAGCCTGATCCATCCGGCCGGGGCACGTAGCCTGAGGCGTGGTCGGTGTCCAGGTTGTCGAGAAAGCGCTCGCGCTGCTCGGTGAGGTATTTGCGGGCGTCGGGGTCGCGGAGGTTCAGCGCCTTCTCGTTGATCAGCATGGTCTGCAGGTTCTGCCATTCCAGCCAGGCTCTTTTCGAGACGGTGTTGTATATCTCCTCGCCGACCGGGCCGGGAAGGGGCGGTGAGTCCAGACCTTCCAGCTCCTGGTCGTACTTGCGGCAGTGCACGGTGCGGGTCATTCGAGACGGAATTCTTCGAGTGAGACCAACAGTTTAACGGCCGGGGCGGAGAGACCAAGAGGCTCGTTGCCGTCCGGGCGATACCAGCGCACGTCGTCCCGGTCGCGGATCAGGGTGGGTGCGGTATCGAGCTCGATGTACACCGGCTCGATGTCCAGGTGAAAGTGAGTGAACGTATGCCGGAAGGCGCTGCCGGTGCGGGCATCGACCGGGGTGGTGTCCTGCCAGCCGAGCTCGCGCAGGAATCCCTCCGCGGAGGTGTCCGCAGAACGCTCGGGCGGGGTCCACAGTCCGCCCCAGATTCCATCGGCCGGTCGTTGCTCGAGCAGGCAACCGCCCCGTCCGTCGTGCACCACGAACAGGCGCGCCGCCCGCACGGGCTTCGCCTTTTTTGCCTTGCGGCCCGGATGGTCGGTGACGGTGCCGGCTGCGTACGCCTCGCAGCGCCCGGCGAGCGGGCAGGACGGGCAGTCGGGGTTGCTGCGCACGCAGACGGTGGCGCCCAGGTCCATGATCGCCTGGGTGTAATCGGCCACGCGCACCCCCGGCGTGTGTTCGTCCGCCAGTGACCATAGCTGTGACGCCACTGCTGACTCGCCGGGATAACCGGCCACGGCATGAAAGCGCGCCAGCACCCGCTTCACGTTCCCGTCCAGAATCGGCGCTCGCACACCGTTGGCGATGGCGGCGATGGCGCCCGCGGTGGATCGGCCGATACCCGGGAGCGTTGCCAGCCTGTCGACGCTGGTCGGGAAGTCGCCGTCGAAGTCAGCCACCACGGTACGCGCTGCCTTGTGCAGGTTGCGACCCCGGGCGTAATAACCGAGCCCGGTCCAGTGGTGCAGCACCTCGTCGAGCTCCGCGCCGGCCAGGTCGGTGACGGTGGGAAAACGCGCCATGAAGCGCTCGTAGTAGGGGATCACCGTGCTCACCTGAGTCTGCTGCAGCATGATCTCCGAGACCCAGACCCGGTAGGGGTTGATATCCCGTTGCCAGGGCAGGTCTCTGCGGCCGTGCCGGTCGAACCAGCCGAGCAGCCGTGTGGCGAACCAGTCCATGCGCCGCCGGTCAGTTCGTTTTCTGGTTCTGTGGCTTCTTCAGGGAGTCGCCGAGCATGTCCAGGAGCCCCCGGGCGGCATCCCGATACTCTTCGGGCACTTCCTCGTCGATCTTCCGGTCGAGCTCCTGGCGGAGATCGCGGCCCTGCTCGCTGGTCAGCACCGCGGCGACCAGCTCCTTCGTGCCTTCCCGGGTGACGCCACACTTCGGCGCTTCGAGGCTGCCCTTGCAGGTGACCGGAATGGGAAGACCGAGCAGCAGAGGATTCACATCGAAGCCGGAGATGTCCGGGTTGTTCTCGAACAGGAACTGCACGTTCGCATCCAGCGCATCGGCGAGCGGGTCGTAGGTGCCCTTGATGGTGGCGGCCAGGTTGTCGAGCGCAAAGTCCAACTCGTGGTGGGTCCCGTCGATCTTCCAATCTCCCACCAGCCGCTGATAGCTCCACAGGTCCGGCCAGGCGGCGATGCGATCCGCATCCTTGACCAGCGAGGCGAGCTTCAGCAGCGGCTGCTTGATCTGCGAGATATCGATGCGGCCCTGGCCACCATCGAACACGGTCTTGCCCTTCACGGAGTGGATGAGCTCCTCTTCCGTGTTGCCGGTCATGGTGATCTCGCCGCTGTAGGCCAGCGGTGCGATCCACTTGAGCCGTTGATTCAACCAGGCCATCACCTCGGTGCTGTCCGCCCGGGCCAGATCCGGTTTCACCCGCCAGCGGACGGGTGTTGCCGAGGCATCGATGTCCACCGTAGCGGCGGCGCTCCCCTGAAAGAACTCCGGGATCTGCACCTCGGTGGTGCTCCTGGCGCCCGTGTTGGCGAGGGTGACCGCGACGTTTCTGAAGTCCTCGTTCTCCAGCGTGAGCCGGTCGAGCAGGCAGTCGCCGGACCAGTCGACACTGCGCCAGATGGACACCGGAATGATGGCGTCGTCCGGGTCCGGCGGCTGCGCGCCCGGCTTGTATGTCGCCATCAGGTTGCACACCCCGGAGGCATCGGTGGTCTCGAATCGGGTGTCCTTCACCGATGCCTTGTTCGTGTTCGGATCGAAGGCCACCAGGCCGTCGAGAGACAAGGGCAGCTCGGGCCCCTCGGCCGGCTGCTGCACCAGCCTGGCCTTGAAGGGTGAGGGTACCGCGGGACGGAAGTTCCGGAGCTCCAGGTACTCGACCCTGGTGCGGCTGCCTTCCTGATCCACCTGCAGACCGTTCACGGTGAGCGCTTCCACTTCCCACTCATCGATGCTGCGGTTTCTGAGCACCGACATCAGATCGAGCTTCAGGCGCAGTCGGTCGAGCTGGTAGTGACTGCCTTCGTAGTCCGCGGTGATGTCCGATGCGGAGAGTGCCAGCGGTGGGAAAATCACCCAGGAGAGGTCATCGCCCAGGTCGACCCGGGCTCCCGTCTGCTCTTCGATGGTGGCCTCGATCTGCGGCTTGAACCGGTTCGGATCCTGAAGCAGGTAGTAGGCGGCGGCGACCGCGAGCACGACGACCACGGCCAGCGCGATGACGAGCCAGCGCAGGAACTTGAGCATGGGTGGGGTCCCCGATTTTCGAGCAACGTGCAGCGGATTATAGGCCGCTCAGGCTGTCGTTACGCTGAATGACCGCTGCCGCAGCGGCCACGGCGGTCAGGGATGACGTGCCTCGGTGTACGGCCGGCGATTACCGGTGAGTGCCTTGATCATGCGGGGCCAGTGGCCCTCGGCGAGTGGGTGCCGACACCGGCGGAGGTGGTCGGCAAGCTCCCGCTCCGCTTCGTGGTAGGTTTCGAATGGCCCTTTGGCCACATTGCCTCGCACGTTGAAATACCAGCGCTCATCCTCACTCTGGTATATACGGTCGGTGTTCATTGCGTCCGTTCCGGGTACTGCTGTCCATGAGCGCGCCCGCCATTGCGCGGGCCGACGACGGCGCGATCCTTGCGTGTCCAGGCCGCGCATTTGACCACATCCGTAAACCGCTGGTGTATAAACATGTAATGCGAGGAGGTTTTGTTTGACTGTCGATTCCTTTGATCCGGGTGCGCTGGTACCGAAGCTCGATGCGGACGTGCTGGACGAGCTGGTCACGGCGGCCGGTCGGGTGGACGAAGCGCGCTTCGGGCTCACCGCCGAGCGGGTGACGGCACTCGCCGGCGTCTCGAAAGTCCAGGACAACGCCGACTGGCGGTCGGCGGCCACGGGGCTCGAGTCCGAAACCATCGTCTCGCTCATTCGTCTGTTCACTCTGGGTGAACGGCTGCCGGGCTGGGAAGCCGGTGCCCGGTCGCCGGTGATTCCGCTGGCGGCGGAGCTGAAGGCCCGGGACGCGTATCCGGACGATCTGACCGCCTGGATCCGGGCGAACAGCGACAACCGCTTCCTCCCTTACGGCAGCCTGCTGGACCGGCTCTAGCCCGGCGCGCACCCCAACTCGGCTATACTTGCGCCCGATTTTTCCGATGGGCGAGCCCATGAGCAAGAACCGCGCGCGCACCGCCAAGGTCGAGCGCAACACCCAGGAGACCAGGATCACCGTGGCGGTGAATCTGGACGGCAGCGGCACGGCGTCGCTCGAGACCGGCCTGCCGTTCTTCGAGCACATGCTCACCCAGATCGCCCGGCACGGGCTCATCGACCTGGAGATCCACGCGGACGGAGATCTGGAAGTGGACGCGCACCACACCGTGGAGGACGTGGGCATCGTGCTTGGTCAGGCGGTGGCCAGGGCGGCGGGTGACAAGCAGGGCATCAGCCGCTACGGCCATGCCTACGTGCCGCTCGACGAGGCGCTGTCCAGGGTCGTCGTGGACTTCTCCGGGCGGCCGGGGCTCACCTATCGGGTCGACTACGTGCGCGACCGTATCGCCAACTTCGACGTGGACCTTCTGCGCGAGTTCTTCCAGGGGTTCATCAACCACGCCCAGGTCA
>JASFLG010000314.1:0-5569 GCA_050118205.1 Pseudomonadales bacterium | reverse complement strand
GGCCAGATAGCCGATCACGGATTCACCTTCCGGCGTCTGTCCCGATACGCGGTAGTACAGGTAGCCGAAGCAGGCAAGAGTGATCAGCCAGGGAAGCAGGCGTTGCCACAGGGGCGACGGTCGCCTGCCGCCGCCTGGAACGCCGGGGGACGGATTGTCTTCGGCGGTCGCGTTTTTCTCTTCGCTCACGGAGCGCATCCTCTGCCCGGACAGGGAACAAGCATACTGGCAGGGGTTGCATTAGAATAGCGCGCCCGGTGCACCGCCGGGCTGTCCCGCCTCGTCAGGACGCCTCCCGGGCGGAATCAGCATCCCGGAACTGAATCGTACGGCTGCGAACCCATTGAGCATTTCGGTGGTCAAAGAGAGCGGAACCGGCCGTCCGGCTGAAGTAGTGAGCTGAATAAAGATGAAAAGGATTTTTCTGTTTCTGGCGACCAACGTGGTTGTGCTCGTTCTCGCCAGCGTGACTTTCCGGCTGTTCGGTTTCGAGCAGATCCTGTACAGCAATGGCGTTGATCTCAATCTCACGGCGCTGCTCGTATTCTGCGCGCTGCTGGGGTTTGGCGGGTCGTTCGTCTCGCTGCTGATGTCCAAAGGTATCGCCAAATGGTCGACCCGGGCACAGGTGATCGAGGCGCCGAAGACGGACGACGAACGCTGGCTGGTGAGCACCGTGCAGCGTCTGGCAGAACAGGCAGGAATCGGCATGCCGGAGGTGGCCGTTTTTCCCTCCCCCGAGCCGAACGCGTTCGCCACCGGCGCCAACCGGAACAAGTCGCTGGTGGCCGTGAGCGTGGGGCTGCTACAGCACATGAACCGCGACGAGGTGGAGGCCGTGCTCGGTCACGAGATCGGTCACGTGGCGAACGGCGACATGGTCACACTGACGCTCATTCAGGGCGTGGTGAATACCTTCGTGCTCTTCTTCGCCCGGATCATCGGTTTCGTCGTGGATCGGGTCGTCTTCCGCACCGAGCAGGGGCTGGGCATGGGGTACTGGATCACCACCATCGTCGCCCAGATCGTGCTCGGTATTCTGGCGACGGCCATCGTCATGTGGTTCTCCCGCCAGCGGGAGTTCCGGGCCGATGCGGCGGGCGCGCACCTGGCGGGGCGCAGCAAGATGATCGCTGCGCTGGAACGCCTGAAGCGCTACCAGGAAGCACCGAGCACGATGCCTGAATCGCTGGTGGCGTTCGGCATCCGATCAGGCGTCCCGCACGGTATTCGGGCGCTGTTCACTTCCCACCCGCCGCTGGACGCCCGTATCGCGGCGCTGGCCAACGCAGGTTGACCCCCGTTGCCTGAGTCCGATCTGCCGAGAAGACCCTTCCAGCACGACCGGGCGCTCGGCGTCTGGCTCGCCGTTTGCTGCACCGCCATTTTCTGCATGGTGGTGCTGGGCGGCGTGACTCGGCTCACGGGCTCGGGGCTGTCCATGGTGGAGTGGGAGCCCATTCTCGGCGTGCTGCCACCGATGAGCGACGCCGAGTGGCAGGAAGCGTTCACCAAGTACCAGCAGTATCCGGAGTACAAGCTGAAGAACCTGCACCTGGACGTCGACGGGTTCAAAGGCATTTTCTGGCTCGAGTACTTTCACCGCCTGCTCGGTCGCGGCATCGGGCTGCTGTTCGGTCTGCCGTTTCTCTACTTCCTGATGCGCGGCCAGATCGACCGGGCGCTGGTGCCCCGGCTCGCCGGGCTGTTCGTGCTCGGCGGTCTGCAGGGGCTGATGGGCTGGTACATGGTGCAGAGCGGGATGGTGGACGACCCCCACGTCAGTCAGTATCGCCTCACCGCGCACCTGCTGCTGGCTATCGTGATCTATGCCTACATGTTCTGGCTGATGCTCGACCTGTTTCGCGGCCGGGACCGGGTCCGGGTCGCCGGCGGCTGGGTCAACGGTGGCTTCGTACTCCTCGCCATGGTGCTGCTGACCATCGCTTCCGGCGGTTTCGTGGCGGGATTGAGGGCCGGGTTCACCTTCAACACCTTCCCGCTGATGAACGGCCAGTGGATTCCGGACGGCGTGCTCCTCCTGTCACCCGTGTGGCGTAACTTCTTCGAGAACATCATCACGGTCCAGTTCGACCATCGCGTGCTCGCCATGCTGCTGTCCCTGACCGTGATCGTCTTCTGGTGGACGGCCCGGCGGCGGGCCCGGTCCGTGCCGGTGCGTCGGTCCCTCGATCTGCTCCTGGCGGCGCTGGTGCTGCAGGTGAGTCTCGGTATCAGCACGCTGCTCCTGGTGGTGCCGATCCCGCTGGCGGCCGCCCATCAGGCAGGGGCCGTGCTGCTGCTCAGCGCGGTGCTGAACGCCGCGCACCAGCTGCGTCGGCCGGATGCCTTCGGCTAGTTCCGGTTCACCAGCAAGAGCCCCACCCCCACCAGCGCGAGCGCGCCGAGAAACGTCGGCGGCAGCGGGTCGTCGAAGATCAGCCAGCCGAAGAAGATGCCGAACACCGGCGTCAGCAGGCTGAACGATGCCATGCTGGCTACCGGGTAGATCGACAGGATCCAGAACCAGAGCACGAAACCCACCGCTACGATCACCAGCACCTGGAAGGTGAACATGCCGAGGATGGCCGGCGTCGGCTCCCGCACGGTGTCACCGAGGAAGACCGCCAGGGGCAGCACGATGACGCTGGAGATGGCGAGCTGATACAGAAGATTCATCTCCGGTGAGGTCTGCGAAAGCCGGGAGGTGCGCGTCAGCAGAGCGATGGCGCCCCAGCAGAAGGCGGCCGCCAGGGCGATGAGGTCGCCGCGCCAGCTGGCGCCACTGCCGCTGTCGTGTCCGCCGAGCAGCGCCAGAGCTATCCCGGCCAGGGCGATGCCGAGCCCGAGCACCTTGATGCCGCTCAGGCGTTCTCCAGGCACGAGGACGTGCGCGCCGATCGCGACCCACAGAGGCATGGTGTAGAAGAACAGAGACACCCGCGAAACCGTGGTCAGGTCGAGGGCCAGGAACAGCAGGCAGAACTCCGCGGAGAAGAGCACGCCGTTGACGATCCCCGGGAAGAGCGTGCCGTCCGTCACCGAGACCCGCTTTCGCATCCACAGCGCGTAGGCGAACACGGGAAGAAACGCGCACGCCGAGCGAAGCCCCACCTGAAAGAACGGCGCGAAGCCGGCGTTCACCAGCTTCACCAGTGCCTGATTGAGCCCGAGCAGCAGATTGAAGCCGATCAGCAGGCTGGCGCCGAAGGTATCCATGCGCTCCCGGCGTGCCGGGGAAACGACACTCACCCTGCCTACTCCTCGTCGGAACCGGTGAGCGGCACGAACTGGACCGGCAGCACGGCCGAGGTTTCGACCCCATCCGGTGTCTTGTCGATGACGGTCAGGTTCTGACCACCGTAACGGGGCCCGATCGGCATGACCATACGGCCGCCGTCCCGCAGCTGTGCCAGCAGCTTCGGCGGGATGTCCTCGCCGACCGCGGTGACGATGATGCGATCGAACGGGGCGGCCTCGGGCCAGCCCTGACGGCCGTCTCCGGCGCGCACGTGCACGTTCGCATAGCCGAGCGTCTCGAGGCGCTTCGCCGCGCTCTCTGCCAGCTCCGGCACGATCTCGATGGTGTAGACGTCCGCGACCAGCCCGGAGAGCACCGCCGCCTGGTAGCCGGACCCGGTGCCGATCTCCAGAACCTTGTCCTCGGGCGTGACGTCGAGCAGATCCGTCATCAGGGCGACGATGAACGGCTGGGAAATGGTCTGACCGTATCCGATCGGCAGGGGGCGGTTCTCCCAGGCGTACAGCTCCGAGCCGGGCGGTACGAACCGTCCGCGGTCGACACTGCGGATTGCAGCCATCACCTTCCCGGAGAGCGCGTCCCGGCCGGTGTAATGACGGGTCTCCAGGGTGTCCCGCCGGATCTCGTCGATCAGTTGCTGCATGTCGTCCTCCGCGCTGAGATCGGCCGCTTGCCCGGCGACCGGAACGAGGAGAAGCGAGAGTGCCAGGGCGACCGGAAATCGACGCCGGCCGTGGTGGTGGACTTGTCGCATGCTCATCCCCTGTCCGAACGGGCATTGCCCGATCAGGCTCATTGTAACGCCGCCGAGGGGCGCCGGCAGTCACGGTTCAGTCGGTGATGGGGCCGAAGGTGTAGCGGTGCCCTGACACCGACGCTTCGAGCAGCAGTCCGCCGCGCAGCTGGGTGAACAGCGCGATGTCGTAGCTGAACGAAGGCGTGGACGAGATGCCGACCACGGTCGCGGCGGCATTGAACTGACCCGCAAACTCGGCCCAGGCCCGGCTGTCCCTGAAGTTCTCGTACACCTCACGGGACTTGAAGAACAGGATCTGGCGGTAGACCTCGGCGCCGATCTGCGGGCCGCCGGTGAGCTGGTACATGCGGGTGTAGCCGATCGGGCGCTCTGAGCGGTCGAAGACGAGCCCGCTGCCGTAGGCGGCACCGACCCCGGTGGCGCCGCGGATGCTGAACGGATAGACCGCGATGACCTCCGCCTGCTCGAAGAACGGCGCGAGCCGCTCGTCCTTTCGGAACGCGGCCAGGGACTTCAGGACCTTGGCCACCTTATCCTGGGCGAGCTCGCCACGGGGAATCGGTTTCATGCTGCTGCAGGCGCCGAGCATGAGGGCTGCGGTCAGGAACAGCGCGATAAGCGCGAGTTGGCGGGTCAGAACTTGCATTCAACGTGCCCGGTGAGAACTTCCGACCCGCCTTGGGTGGAATTGAAGAAGTCCACCCGGCCGAAGATGCCGGACCGGTGCACCAGGGTCAGGCCCAGGTAGCAGTCAGGCGTGCCCCGCTGGCCGAAGAGGGTCCGGAAGGGAAAGTCCACCATGGCCTCCATGTAGTTCAGCCAGTGGCTGGTACGCTCGCCGCTTCTGCCCTGCTTGTACTGCTCCACGGCCGGTACCTCCCCGGCATACGAGATTCCGAGACCGAAGCCGAAACGGAACAGCTCACGGTTGGTCCACGGCGCGTAGCCCGATCCGATGGCCATCACGTAGGCCACGTATTCGTTGAAGTCTTTCTGATAGTCGTTCTCCAGCCGGCGGTTGATGGAGAAGCGGGCCCAGACGTCGCCACGCTTACCATCCTTCAACAGGCGGCCGAGCGTGAAACCCACCAGGTACGTATCGATGGTGTGTTGCTTGAAATTGCCGAGCAGCACCTGAGAAAACGTGTCGTGCACGGTGTACCCCGCGTTCACGCGCCAGCTCCACAGCTTGGCGCGCTCCGGCTCGGTCTCTACGTGTTTGGCGTTGCCGACGGTCCAGGTTGCTCCGACGAAGGCGGAATACAGCTTGTTCCGGGCGACGATCGGGCTCTGGTCGATGACCTTGTCGAGCCACTGGTAGGACATGTTGGCGAACAGGTACCAGTTGTGGAGCCAGTGATACGACACGTTCAGGCCTGCCCGCCAGTTCAGGGCAGCTCCCGGGCTGTATGCCGGTAGATCCAGGCGCGCCTCGTCGGTATCCACGCCGTAGTAGTAGTCGACGAGATTGCCGGTCTGGTAGGTCGCCGCCACAGACGGCGTCAGGGTCCACTTGCCGCGCTGCCACCGATAGAGGTAGGTGAGCTCGA
>JASFLG010000313.1:0-5594 GCA_050118205.1 Pseudomonadales bacterium | reverse complement strand
TCGCCGGCATGCTGCATTCGCTGTTCCTGCTCGCATTCGTGCTGATTGCGGCGCCGCTCGCCGCCTACATTCCACTGGCAGCTCTGGCCGGCGTGCTCGTGGTGGTCGCCTGGAACATGATCGAACGACATGCCGTCGCTCAGCTCATGCGCGTGTCGAGCGGCGATGCCGCGGTGCTGCTGACCACGTTCGGGCTCACCATCTTCCGGGACCTGACCGAAGCCATCGTCGTAGGTTTTGCGCTCGGGTCGGTGCTGTTCATTCATCGCATGTCACAGACGACCGCGATCGAAAGCCACCTGCCGCTGGTGATGGAAGATCAGGCCGACGCACCGGACGGCGCTCGCAAACCATACGATGAACGACGCGCAATGGACCCCGACGTGGTGGTCTATCGGATCTCGGGCGCGTTCTTCTTCGGCGCGAGTGCCTCCATCGGCTCGGTGCTCGACCGGATTTCCGACACCCATCGCGCGCTGATCGTGGACTTCCGGGCGGTGCCGTTCCTGGACTCGACAGCCGCGAAAACCATCGAAGGCCTCGCCAGGAAGGCCGGCCGGCACGGCGCTCAGGTCTACCTGACCGGCACCTCGCACGAGCTGCGCCGGGCGCTGTTCACGCAGGGTGTCAGACCACCGCTGGTGCACTATGCGGCGGACATCGCCGACGCTGTCAGCAAGGCGAAGAAGCAGCTCCGGCCTCAATCAGCCCAGCCGCTCGATCAGGAGAAACGAACGCCCTCGTAGCCGTCCGCGGCCACCTCGCTCAGCCACCTGGCGTACCTTGGCGCGCCGCCGTTGTAGATGTTGTACCGGGTCTTGCCGTACTCGTGGCCTTCGATGTTCGAGTTGTAGCCGGTAATCCAGCTCTTGGCTTTACGCAGGAGCACGCCCTTGTACATCTCCTTGACGTGCTCGACCCAGGCCGCTTCCGCGTCCTCGTCCACGTCGAAGCGCCGGTAACCCTGCGCGCGCATGTACTCCAGCAGCTCCGTCACCCACTCCACCGCGAGCTCCGCCCCACGGGGGAAGTTCGTCGCCGCCGTCTGAGGTCCCGCCAGCATCAGCAGGTTGGGAAAGCCGCTGATCATCACCCCCAGGTACGTGACCGGTCCGTCCGCCCACTTGTCCCGCAGACGCCGGCCGTGCAAACCTCGGATGTCGATCCGATCGAAGGCTCCCGTGAACGAGTCGAATCCCGTCGCGTAGACGATTACGTCGAACTCGAATGCCCGGTCGCTCGTCTCCAGGCCGGTCGGCGTGATCCGCTCAATGGGCGTCTCCGACGTGTCGACCAGCTCCACGTTGTCCCGGTTGTAGGCCTCGAAGTAGCCGGACTCGAGCGGTACCCGCTGAATCCCGAACCCGTGATCCTTCGGGATCAGCTTCTCGGCAATCTCCGGATCGTCCACGCGCTCACGTATGCGTTCGGCGATGTACTCCGAGAACTCGGCGTTGGCTGCTTCGTCGACGAAAATCTCGACGAAATTCCTGAGCCAGATGCCGAAACCCGGTTCGTCGTAGAGACGGTCCCACAGCGCCCGCCGCTCCTCGGGGCTCACCTCGTAGAAGCCGCGCCGGTCGGGCTCGTGCTCGAAACCACCGGGGGTACGCGCGCAGGTCTCAAAGATCTCCTCGTAGCGGTCGCGAATCCGCGCCATCTCCTCTTCTGAGATCGGCGCGTTATTGAGCGGCGCGGCCCAGTTCGGACGCCGCTGGAACACGGTCAGCTGCCCGGCCTCCTTCGCGACCTCCGGGATGAGCTGAATCGCCGTGGCACCGGTGCCGATCACGGCGACCCGTTTGCCGGCAAGGTCGAGCGGCTCGTGGGGCCAGTCAAACGCGTGAAAAGACGGCCCTCGGAATCGGTCCATGCCCTCGAATCTGGGCAGGGTGGGGGTCGACAGCACACCCAGCGCGGTCACCACGAACCGGGTCGTGATCTCCCGGCCATCCTCGACGCACAGGGTCCAGACACCGGTGACATCGTCGAACGTCATGGCTTCCACCCGGCAGCCGAACTGCATGTGTTCACGCAGGTCGAATTTGTCGGTCACGTAATTCAGGTAGCGCAGGGTCTCCGGCTGCGGCGAAAACTGTTCCGTCCAGTGCCACTCATCGAGCAGCTCGCGCGAGAAGGAGTACCCGTAAGTGAAGCTCTCCGAATCGAACCGAGCGCCAGGATAACGGTTGTTGTACCAGGTACCGCCTACATCGGAGTTGGCTTCGAGCACCGTGGCTCGAATCCCGAGATCTCTCAGGCGCTTGATCTCGTAGATGCCCGCCACGCCGGCCCCGATCACCACGACCTCGTAGTCGGGCTGCACGTCAGCTCCCTGCGCCGGCCCCGTGACCTCGTTTGTCTTTGTCGCCATGAAATCCCCCTTTCCAGCGGGCTCCGGCACTGAAGCGAACGCCCGCGTGTACAGCATACTCCTGCTAAGCTGTATCCTCACATCGGCGGAACCGGAATGGTGGAGCGATAATGAGAATCCCGGCTGTCGCGCTCATCGCGCTATCGCTGCTGATCCACGGAAGCGCGGCTGCCGCCTTCACCCTGGCGTATCCCGACCTCGACCTGACATCTGCGCCGCAGGACGTCCGCGACTGGGCCCGCGCAAACGGCTTCGTCCCGACCACTGCAGCGCCGTCGATGGACGAGACCTACGAACGCGCCGCGGATCAGGGTCCATCCCGGAACGTGATCAGCTTTGCGGCGGACGACAACGGCCTGAAGGCGCTTTCCTTCGATCAGCTGGGCATCCTGAACGCGACGGCGACGGTACGGCGCAACATCGTGCAGCGCTACGGGACGCCGAGCGCTGATCAGATTCTGTCGGATGGGACCCTGCGCATCACCTACCAGCTCGACGACCCTGCCGGGGCGCGTCGCATATTTCTCGTGAGCGGGAGCAGCCTCTCGATGCTGATGTTCAGCGCGGACTACTTTGCCGAGCTCAAGGGCCAGACCGCCAGGGAGGAACAGCAAGCGCGCGCCGCCGCGGACCGGGCGGAGGCGGCGAGAGTGCAGGCGGAGATCGACGCCAGAAACGCCTGGCTCATGCGCGGGGTCTGGATCGCAGGCATCGTGCTGGTGGCATTCGCGTTCCTCCGTTTCGCGCCGGACGTTGTCCGCCGGCCCATAGTCAACGGCCTCGAGGGGCTCGTCGAGGCGGTATGGGCTCTGATGAGCGAACAGATCATTCCGATTGTGTTGGGGATCGTGCTGTTCGGCGCCATGATCTTAGGTGCCCTTGCCTTTTTCACCGGGGCCGTCGAGCTTGGCACAAGCTGGTGGTGGGGCCTGTTGTGGCTCGCCGGGCTCGCCATGCATTACAAGTCCTACGAGGAAGGTGATATGCGCATCGCCTTCCTCGCACTTGCGTTCTACGTGGGCACGTTCTTCGGCATGATGGCCGAGAACACCTACTTCAACGGCGGGCAGCTGTAGGCTCTACCGCGGACGGAAGAACCAGGGCCCCGTCATGCCGCGCGCTTCGAGCGCGGCGCGCATCTCCGCCCGATAGTCCTGCATCCTGGCCAGGTAATCCGGGTCCAGTCGGCGCCGGAACAGATCGATGGAGAACACTGACGCCCAGTCCTCCAGGGGGCGGATACCGTCGCCCGATTCCGGGTCGGTCTGAGACCATCTGAACACGTTGTCTTCGCACGCGAAGAGATTCATCCTTTCTCAGTTGTCCGGCGACGGGTACTCACCCCACTTCCACATGGGATGATTGATGTGACCAACGGTGGTTTCCGGGCTGATCTCCAGGATCGCTTCATCCTTGAACCGGACCCGGATAGGTTCCGCCGTGGCGAGATCCCGGGTCTCGACCAGCACCTCTCTGCCGGGTACCAGCCAGCGGATGGCGTTGATCTCCAGCCCGCACTGCCCGAACCACTTCGCCTCTCCGTCGATGGACACGCGATACTGGGTGGGGGTGCTGTTGAACGGCGCCCAGGAGCCCACCTGATCGGTGCCCGGAGAGGTCCAGCAGCCGACGGCAAACCCGGCCGCCTCGTTCAGCGCCAGGCGCGCCTCCTCGGTGCTGACCTCGAACTCCACCGCCAGATCCGTGTAGTGCTGTGCCCAGCCGTGCTCGATGAGGTGTCGCAGCACGCTGGTGTAGATATTCTGCGCGAGCTCGCTGACCATGACTGACCTCCCTCGGTCGCTCCTTTAAATGCCCGCCTCCACCAGGTCGCGAATGGTGCGTCGTCCGAGCTGTGACATGTGCACCTCGTCCGGCCCGTCCGCGATCCGGCAGTAACGGCTCGTCAGGTAGATGCGCGCGATCGGCGTGTCCTGGGTCACCCCCATGCCGCCGTGCGCCTGCAGCGCGCGGTCCGCCACCTGCTGACACATCTGCGGCGCAGCGATCTTGACCATGGAGATGTAGTCCCGGGCGCCCTTCGGACCGAACTTGTCCATCTTGTCGGCGGCGGCGAGCACCAGGAGCCGGCACTGCTCGATCTCGTAGCGGGACCGGGCCACGTCGTGCTGAATGCTCGTCTTCTCCTTCAGAAGCTCGCCGAACGCTTCCCGTTCGCTGACCCGTTTGCACATGAGCTCCAGGCAGCGCTGCGCCATGCCCACGAACATCATCGCGTACTGAAAACGACCGGGGCCAAGACGGCCCTGAGCGATCTCGAACCCACGGCCCTCACCCAGAATCAGGTTCTCCACCGGCACACGCACGTTGTCGTAGAGCACCTGGGCGTGGCCACCGGGCGAGTGCACGCTTCCGAAAGCCCTGACCGGCCGCTCCAGTGTCACCCCGGGAGTATCCACCGGTACCAGAATCATCGAGAACTGCTGGTGACGAGGCGCGTCCGGATTGGTCTTGCCCATCACCACCAGGATCCTGCACAGCGGGTTGAAGGCGTTGGACGTGAACCACTTGCGGCCGTTGATGACGTATTCGTCGCCGTCCCGAACGATCGTCGTCTCCAGGTTCGAGGCATCCGAAGATGCCACCGCCGGCTCGGTCATGGAGAACGCAGAGCGGATCTCGCCGTTCAGCAGCGGTACCAGCCATTGCTGTTGCTGCTTCTCGTTGCCGAAGCGCGCCAGCACCTCCATGTTGCCGCGATCCGGCGCGCTGCAGTTGAACACCTCCTGAGCCCAGGGGACCCTGCAGATGCGCTCCATCAGCGGCGCGAACTCGAGATTGGTCAGCCCGGGACTGAACTCCTCGTAGTCCTTGGGCAGAAACCAGTTCCAGATACCCGCCGCCTTGGCCTTGTCCTTCAGGTCCTCGAACCAGGGCGGATAGGTCCAGGCGTTCTCCGGATTCTCGACCCAGTCGCCGTGCTCCAGCTCCCGGGGAAAAATGTGCTCGTCCATGAACGCGTCCACCCGGGCACGCAGTTCCAGGACCTTGTCTGTCGGCTCGAAGTCCATGAGGTTCTCTCCCTTGCCCTCACGCTGTTTTACTGCAAGCCGACCACCCGGTCCACCCGTCGCCGTGCGGGAGGGCGGAGGCGTTCGGGTGCGAGTCCGTTCAGAGGTCTTCGCGCACTTCGATCGGACCGACTTCGGACCGGCGAAACAGGCTCCAGGCCATCAGGGTCAGGATTGTGATGAGAATG